>JAEYVW010000076.1 GCA_023429365.1 Bacteroidota bacterium | reverse complement strand
TCTGGCACATGGGTCGTGTTTGGGACGCGTTCTTTGTACTGCCTTATCCCAATACCCGCGGTCCTTTGTGGGTCAACTTCAACTCGCCCCTGCTCTGGGACGTATTTGCGATCTCAACTTATTTCACCGTTTCATTATTATTCTGGTATTCGGGTTTGCTTCCCGACCTGGCTACACTGCGCGACCGGGCCAAATTGAAATGGAGAAAGATGTTTTATGGCGTTGCAGCATTTGGATGGACAGGTTCTACCAAACACTGGCAAAGACATGAAGCGCTTTCACTGGTACTGGCAGGTTTGAGTACCCCGCTGGTACTTTCAGTACACACCATTGTATCCTTCGACTTCGCCACATCCGTGGTACCCGGCTGGCATACGACCATCTTCCCTCCTTATTTCGTGGCAGGTGCGGTATTCTCCGGTTTCGCGATGGTGCAAACGCTGTTACTGGTGACCAGGAAAGTTTTGGCACTGGAAGAATATATTACAATAGAACATATTGAAGTGATGAACAAGGTTATCATTCTCACGGGTTCGATCGTGGGCATAGCCTATCTCACCGAGCTGTTCATGGCCTGGTACAGCCACGTGGACTATGAGTGGTTTGCCTTTAAAGAAAACCGTGTAAACCTGAGCAGTCCTTATGGCTGGAGTTACTGGATTATGATGGGATGTAACGTATTGTCGCCGCAGATCTTCTGGTTTAAGAAGATGAGAAGAAACCTGGTCGTAACCTTCTTCATGAGTATACTGGTGAATATCGGTATGTGGTTCGAAAGGTTTGTGATCATCGTGACCTCTGTATACCGCGACTACCTGCCCAGTGCCTGGAGTACATATTATACGCCTACTATCTGGGAGGTTGGTTTTTACCTGGGTACATTCGGGTTGTTCTTCACCTGCTATTTCCTTTTCTCCAAGTTTTTCCCGGTTATCGCTATCGCTGAGATCAAGCATATCCTGAAAAAGAATGGCGACAGCTACAAAGAGAGAATGGATTCGGTTGAAGCACAGCCGGTAGATGATTTTGCACACAAGCAACTGCACGATCATCATTAATAGTAATGGCCCGATGGCTGTAAAAAGCCTGGCCGATGGAAGTAGATAAAAGGAAATAAGAAACTGAGTAACGGGTCCTTTAACCGTCTCGAGCTAAAAGCTAAAATATGGGTGTAAAAAAATTTATTGTTGGCAACTTTTATGACGAGGAAGTATTGTTTCCCGCTGTAAAGAAAGTTCGTCGCGCCGGATACAAGATTCATGATGTATTCACGCCATTCCCGATTCACGGGCTGGACAAAGAAATGGGTTTGCGTGATACAAGTCTGCACGTGGCCGGTTTCATTTACGGTATTACAGGCACCCTGACGGCTCTGGGCTTTATTACCTGGATGCTGACTGTTGACTGGCCTTTGAATATTGGCGGTAAACCTTTTTTCTCATTGCCAGCCTGGATACCGATCATTTTTGAGCTGACAGTTTTGTTTGCATCCATCGGAATGGTTTTGACCTTTTGCTGGCTTTGCCAACTGGCGCCGTTTGTTAAAAAGGATCATTTCAATCCAAGGTCAACCGACGACACATTTGTAATGGCGCTTGAATGCACCGATCAGACAAACGAAGCGGAAGCGGTTGCATTTTTAACCAGTATAGGAGGACAGGATGTATCGGTTCAATATAAAGAAACAGGTTGGTGGCTGGGTAGGTATGACCAGGATACCAAAAGATTTGAAAGAAAAACAGAAGTAGCAGTTCATTGATCATATAATAATAGGAAATGAAAAGATATTCGATCATAACAGGATGTGTACTGGCTGTCGTATTAATAAGCTGCGACAATACAAGGCGTAATCCGGGCAGAGCATATATGCCGGATATGACCTATAGCCCGGCCTATGAAACCTACGCGCCCGCACAGGAAAGGCTGAAAGCTTCGGGCGCCGCTGATGAAGCGCATTATACGGGCCAGCCTGTTGCAGGTACGATCGCAAGGGGTGAGCAAATGCCAGTCCGTATGTCAGCGGATACTGTAGGTTACCGCCTCTCAGCTTCAGTTAAAAATCCCCTTCCTGCCGCATCCATCGATATGAAAGAAGCGGAAAGATTATACCTGGTGAATTGCGGGATTTGTCATGGTGCCAAACTCGATGGCAATGGCCCTCTTTATAACGGTGGCGCCGGACCTTACACCGCGGCTCCAAAAAATCTGATGGGTGATGACATGAAACTGCTGTCGGAAGGAACGATGTTTCATGCGGTAACGTATGGTAAGGGACAAATGGGTAGCTATGCGTCGCAGTTGACCACAAAACAGCGTTGGGAAGTGATTGCTTATGTTAAGGCCAAGCAATTCCCGGCTGATGCGGCTGCTGCGGACACTACTGCAAAACCAGCGGCTGCGCCGGATAGCGTGACTGCACCAACAACGAATTAAGATTTTGATCAAGAAAATAAATGAATGCTGATGTCAATCCGGGAAAATTTCATAGTGCCGAAAAGATATAACACGATATCCATTGCTTTGATGGTAGTGGGTGTACTGGCCATTATTGGTTTGTATGTCACGGCAGGTTCCAAAAGCGATCCGCAGTCACAGGCCAGGTTTTGGGGAAGCCTGTTGCAAAACGGCGTTTACTTTTTGCTTACTGTAAATGCGGCTATGTTCTTTATCTGTGCCACTACCCTGGGATGGGGTGGTTTTCAATGGGCTTTCGCCCGTGTGTCGGAAGCCGTATCGGCTTGTGTTCCTGTACTGAGTGTTATTTGCGGCGCTATTCTCCTGGCTATCGCATTTGGCGGCAACCATGAGATATATCACTGGACTGATTCCGAACATGTAAAACATGATCCGACCTTATTACACAAAGCCGGCTTTTTGAATAAAGGATTTTTCGCTGTTGTCACCGTTCTTACACTGGTATTGTGGAGCTTCCTTGGTTGGAAAATGAGACAAAGAAGCCGTATGCTCGACAACCAGCCATTGCGCACAAGGGAAGAAGGCAAAGCTTATATCTGGACCAATACCATCTGGGCTGCATTATTCCTGGTTGTATTTGCGCTTACCGTTCTTTCTTCTATTCCCTGGCTTTGGCTGATGAGTATCGATGCGCACTGGTACAGCACCATGTATAGCTGGTACACCTTTGCGAGCACTTTTGTTTCAGGCCTGGCATTGATCACCCTCTTTGTGATTTTCCTGAAGAACAACGGTTACCTGGAATACACCAACAAGGAACACCTGCATGACCTGGGTAAATTCCAATTCGCGTTCTCGATCTTCTGGACCTACCTCTGGTTTTCACAGTTTATGCTGATCTGGTACGCAAATATTCCCGAAGAAACCGTTTATTTTAAACCAAGAGTGGAAGGTGAATTTTCTGGTGTGTTCTGGCTGATGTTTATCATCAACTTCCTGGCGCCTCTGTTAATATTTATGAGCAGGGATTCAAAAAGGAATTATTCCACCGTGGCATTTATGTCAGTTCTGCTGATATTCGGTCACTGGCTCGACTTTTTCCAAATGGTATTCCCAAGCCCTACAAAAGGACATGTTCCAATGATCTTATATGATCTGGGTATTGGGCTCGGTTTCGTAGGGTTGATTATGTTTGTAGTGGGTCGATCACTGGCGAAATATCCATTGCTGGCGAGAAACCATCCGTTTATAAAAGAAAGTGTCATACACCATACCTAATAGGTTTAAAAGGTTATTACGACTGGATTTGACAGGTAGAAACCGGCTAAACTTGAGAAACATTAAAGAATAATAACTGAATAACAGAATATGCAAACTTTTTTCATCATAGCGATATTGGTTCTGGGCTTCCTGGTGACGTTCCAGATAGCCAAGGCCAGTGAGTACGTAGCTATCATGCGTGGCGAGGAAAAGTCGAGGAAACAAACCAACAAGATCAATGGTTTCCTGATGCTGGTGTTCCTGGCTGCCGGATTGTTCGGAGTGTATTGGTGCAATGAATCTTTAAAAGATAAGGTTTTGGGCGAGCCCAGCTCTGATCATGGTGTTTATATCGATACGATGATCTATATCACACTGGCGATAACAGGTGTCGTTTTGATCATTACCCAGGTTTTGCTGTTCTGGTTTGCTTACAAATACCAGGAGAAAGAAGATCGCAAGGCTTACTACTACCCTCACAATAATAAGCTCGAACTTATCTGGACGGTTGTACCGGCAGTTGCACTGACTGTACTAGTTGGATTTGGGATTTATTACTGGTTTAAGATCACCGGCGATGCTCCCAAAAACGCAATGGATATAGAGATAGTAGGCAGCCAGTTTAAGTGGGAATTCCGTTACCCGGGCAAGGATAAGATCATGGGTAAAAAGTATTACAAGGAGATCAGCGATGCGAAATCAAACCCATTGGGACAATTATGGGACGATCCGGCCAACCACGATGATATCTATGTCAGTGGTGAGCCCATGCACCTGATAGTTAACAAACCGGTGCGATTGATCATTGGCGCCAAGGATGTGGTACATAATGTGGGTCTGCCCCATTTCCGCATGAAGATGGATGCAGTACCCGGCACTCCTACTACCATGTGGTTTACTCCTACCAAGACAACTAAACAAATGATTGAGGAAACAGGTAATCCAAATTTCGTTTATGAAATAGCCTGTGACCAGATGTGCGGAAAAGGACATACAACAATGAGAGGAGAGATCATTGTGGAAACACAGGAGGAATTCGATTCCTGGATGATCGCCAAAAAGCCCCAGTACCTGGTGGCAAACCCGGGTGGTTCTAAACCGGCAGCAGCGCCGGCTACAACTCCGGCGCCTGATACAACCAGTACGGCCGGTGCGAAACCCCTGGCCATAAGTGAACAGGCAAGCAATTAAAAAATTTAGACGGTGGTGAACCACTGTCAAAAAATAAAAGACTATGAGCGACGCAATGCATATACATACCGGAACCGCGGTAGCACATGGGGTTCATCACGATGAACACAACGGGCACGGGCACCACCATGAGTCATTTGTTACAAAGTATATTTTTAGCCAGGATCACAAAATGATAGCCAAACAGTTCCTGGTTACAGGTATTATCTGGGCGGTTATTGGGGGATTGTTTTCGGTTATATTTCGTCTGCAGTTAGGTTACCCTGATCAGACTTTCCCTATACTGGAAACCTTTTTCGGCCATTGGGCCAAAGGTGGCGTGATCTCGCCTGACTTTTATTACCAGTTGGTGACCATGCACGGAACCATCATGATATTTTTTGTGTTGACAGCGGGGCTGAGTGGAACTTTTGCAAACCTGCTCATTCCTCTACAGATTGGTGCCAGGGATATGGCATCTCCGTTCCTTAATATGCTGTCTTACTGGTTTTTCTTTATAGCCGGTATCGTGATGCTTGTTTCATTCTTTATTCAAACTGGTCCGGCCAGTGGCGGATGGACGATGTACCCGCCATTGAGTGCCCTGGGGCAGGCCAACGAGGGATCCAAACTGGGTGCTGACCTTTGGCTTATTAGTATGGCCCTGTTTATTGTATCGCAGCTGCTGGGTGGTCTGAACTATATCTCTACAATTTTAAATATGCGTACCAAGGGCATGAGCATGACGCGTATGCCACTTACTATCTGGGCGCTGTTCTTTACCGCCGTCCTGGGTGTATTGTCATTCCCGGTTCTGCTTTCGGGTGCAATTCTGTTGTTGTTTGACCGCAATATCGGCACCAGTTTCTACCTGAGCGATATCGTGGTGAATGGCCAGGTATTACCAAATGAAGGCGGAAGTGCCATCCTGTATCAACACTTATTCTGGTTCCTGGGCCACCCTGAAGTTTACATTGTGATCCTGCCTACCATGGGTATGGTGTCAGAAGTACTGGCGATCAATTCGCGAAAACCCATCTTCGGTTATATGGCGATGATCGGTTCGCTGTTCGCGATCTGCGTACTGGCCTTCCTGGTTTGGGCACACCACATGTTTGTAACCGGTATGAATCCATTCCTCGGTTCGATCTTTGTATTGCTAACCCTGCTGATCGCGGTGCCGTCAGCTATTAAAGTATTTAACTGGATTACAACAATCTGGCGCGGAAGTATACGCTTCACACCAAGTACGTTGTTTTCAATCGGTTTTGTAAGCTTATTCATCTCCGGTGGACTTACGGGAATCTGGGTAGGTAATTCAACTATTGATATTCACCTTCACGATACAATGTTTGTGATCGCTCACTTCCACCTTGTAATGGGTGTGGCCGCATTCTTTGGCATGTTTGCCGGTATTTATCAC
>JAEYVW010000021.1 GCA_023429365.1 Bacteroidota bacterium | reverse complement strand
ATGCTGCACTTAATAAAGACGCTGAGTCGCATGGCGACACGCCGTTCGACGAAAGTAAATTGATGAGCGCTGAAGAATGCGCCCGCAGGATACTGAAAGCTATTGAGAAAAAACGAAGGACACTCGTTATGACCTTTATGGGTAAACAGACAGTGTTTGTCAACAGGTTTTTCCCCCGGCTGGCCGACAGGCTGACCTATAAATTTTTCTTTAAAAACGGAGAACTGGTAAAATGAGTCGGTAGTCATTAGCCTGGAGTTCATAGTCGTTTCTTATTATGCAGACTCCTGACTACAGACCCCCAACTCCGGACTATTCAAACATGCCATTAATCACGCTTACTTCCGATATTGGCCACCAGGATTACCTCGTCGCTGCGATAAAAGCTCAGCTATTGCAGATCGACCCTTCGTTTAATATAATAGACGTTTCTCATTCCATCGCACCATTCAACTATCCCCAGGCTGCCTATATCTGCCGTAGTGCATTCAAAAATTTCCCGGATTATACCTATCACCTTGTTTTGGTAAATCTTTTTGAGAAAAAGCCGGAAAACCTGTTACTGGCGTTTCATCACAACCAGTATTTTCTTTGTGCCGACAACGGCCTGCTGACGATGATACTGGAAGAAAAGCCGGAGATGATAATGGGAATACCACTTAATAAAGGGGCCAATAAAAATACCACCTATTGCGTTGGAGTAATGGGCAGGGTGGTTACCCAGTTGGCACAGGGCGAGCCGATCAGCAGTATCGGCGTCCCCGATATTGATTATATCGAAAAAAATCACCTCCGCCCACTACAGGATAATAACTGGATAGAGGGCCAGATCATATTCATCGACAATTTTGAAAACGTGATCGTTAATATCACCCGGGAACAGTTTGAAGAGCAACTTAAAGGAAGAAGTTTCCGGATCGTTTTTAAGCGGGATGAAGTGATCGACCGCATATCGGAAACTTACGCGGATGTGCAACCGGGCGAAAAACTGGCCTTGTTCAACAGCGCCGGCTATCTCGAGATTGCCATTAACAAGGGCAATGCGGCTGGCCTGTTTGGGCTGAAAGGGTTTTCAGAAAAAGCCGGAAAAGCCGAAAGCATCATTCAAAATCAATTATTTTATCAGACCGTCCGGGTGTTTTTTGAGTAAGCTTATTGCAGCTTTTTTAACCTTTAAACCCCTATTTTTGCTAGCCTCATTTCAGGCGTAGCCGGGATGAAGCCGAATAAAACTCAACTCTTTATGAATTTTAAGAAAGTCAACAACCTCACTGGGTGGGCGGTGTTCCTGGCCGCTCTTGCTACTTATGTTTTAACCCGCGAGGCAAGAGGTAGTCTTTGGGATACCGGCGAATTTATCGCCAGCGCGCAAAAATTGCAGCTTCCACACCCTCCCGGAGCCCCCGTTTTCGTATTACTGGGCCGCTTTTTTATTATTCTGTTTGGTGACAACGGCATGACGGCTGGCAGTGCGGTCAACTTCATGTCGGCCCTGGCGAGTGCGGCAACGATCTTATTTCTTTTCTGGAGCATCACTCACTTCGCACGTAAAATGTTTGTAGGCGTGGGTGAAACATTGAATAGCCATCAAATGTTTACTACCATGGCCGCCGGTGTGGTGGGAGCCCTGGCTTATACTTTCAGTGATTCATTTTGGTACAGTGCCGTGGAAGGTGAAGTGTATGCCCTTTCCTCATTCTTTACTGCCCTGGTATTCTGGGCTATGTTGAAATGGGAACATGCAGATGAACATGCGGAGAACGATCCCTTCGCAAGGGCACGCTCTGACCGGTGGATCGTCTTTCTTTTCTTCATGATGGGATTGTCAATAGGTGTGCACCTACTCAACCTGTTGACGATACCCGCTATCGTTCTGATCTATTACTATCGCCGTTACCAACCCAGTACAAAAGGGGCCGTAATTGCATTCCTGGTGGGTTGCCTTATCACCGGCATCGTACAGGTGGCCATCATACAATATTCAATGAAAGCTGCCGGAATGTTTGACGTGTTCTTTGTGAACTCTTTCAAAATGCCATTCTTCTCCGGCTTTGCTATTTATTTCATTGCACTAGCTGCTGTGATCGGCTGGGCACTCACTTTTAGAGAATCAAATCTGTCAAAGACCAGGTTAACAATCTGGTTCGTCCTGTTCCTCGGATTGTCAGCCCTGCCATTTTTCATGAGTGTAGGTTCGGGTGGTGCCAAGTTTGGCAAATTCCTGCTTGTATCTGTTGTAGCAGTTGTTGTAGGATATCTCATGAAACCCGGAGCCCTGAGAGTCCTGAAACTTTCTCTCTGGTGTTACTCTTTTATGATGCTGGGTTATTTTGTTTATTTCACCGCAATGATCCGCTCCAATGCAGATCCCGCGGTTGATATGAACAATGTAGACAACCCCATCAACCTCGTGTATTATTTGAGCCGCGAACAATATGGTAGCGCTCCGCTTGTCTATGGCCCGCACTACGCCGCAGAAGTTGCACGCGATGAAAACGGCTATGTTAAGATCATCGAAGGCGAAATGAAGTATGTGAAAGGCAAGGACAGGTATATTCCCATCGGCCCGGCCCGGGAATATGGTTATGAAAGCGCCGACAAGCAACTCTTTCCGCGAATCTGGGATTCGAGTGATGACCAGCAGCACGCATACTTCTATGCACAGTGGCTGGGACTGGGTCAGACACAGGATCCTCAAACCGGTCAAACAAGGTATGAACCGCCTTCCTATGGCGACAACCTCGAGTGGTTCTTTACTTATCAAACAGGGTTGATGTACTGGCGTTACTTTATGTGGAATTTTGCCGGCCGTCAAAACGATATCCAGGGTATGGGAAGCGTCAGGGATGGTAACTGGATCAGCGGTATTCCATTTATTGATAACGGCAGACTGGGCGATCAAAGCCAACTGCCCGACAGTATAAAAAATAACAAAGCCAACAACAAGCTTTTCATGCTACCCTTTATCCTGGGTATTATAGGTTGTATTTATCAATATCTCAAAAACAGAAAGGACTGGATCGTGAGCTTCCTGCTTTTCTTCTTTACGGGTATTGCCGTAGTACTGTACCTCAACCAGCCGGGTAACCAGCCCAGGGAACGTGACTATGCTTATGTAGGATCCTTTTATGCCTTTGCTATCTGGATTGGACTGGCCGTAGTAGCGTTTGTCAGATCAGCACGTGAAAAAGCTGATCAGTTAGGTTTCAAAAACCTGCTCTTGTATGGCTCAGCACTTACTTT
>JAEYVW010000003.1 GCA_023429365.1 Bacteroidota bacterium | reverse complement strand
GCCACCTCTACGAGGTTCAGGTCTAACCAGTGCATATATAAGAAACTAAGTTTTAAATTGCGGGCATGGACAATAGCGCGATTGCCGACAATTTTTCACTCCTGGCAAAACTGATGGATATACATGGAGAGAATTCGTTCAAAACGAAAACTTACTCCATCGCAGCCTTTAATATCGACAAACTCCCACTCCAGTTAAAAGACACCCCTCGCGAAAACCTGTTCAGCATACAAGGCATCGGGAAAAGCGTGGGTGAAAAAGTAATAGAAATGCTCGACCAGGGAAGGCTGGGTGTACTTGATGAGTATATCGCCCGCACGCCGGTTGGTATTATTGAAATGCTGAACCTGAAAGGCCTGGGACCCAAAAAAATTCATACCATCTGGAAAGAAATGGGTATCGAGTCGGTGGGCGAACTGCTGTATGCCTGTAATGAAAACCGGCTTACTCTCTTCAAGGGATTTGGTGAAAAGACTCAGATGAATGTCCAGGAATCGATTGAATATTACCTGCAGCACGCCGGTAGTTATCTTTACGCGCAACTGGAAGAGATCTTTCCGCAAATTGACGGTTACCTGAAAAAGCTGTTTGGTCCCGATCGCGTTTCCGTAACGGGAACTTACCGAAGGCAGGAACTTACTATCGAAGAGCTGGAATTTGTGGTGCTGGAAAAAAATGAAACGATCAAGCCAAAGTTTATTACCGCCCAGCCACCCGAATTGTTGGAAGAAACAGAATCCAGCTTGTTGTTTAAACTAAAGAACGGTCTAAAGCTGCGACTGTATACGGGTGGGAATAGTCTGGCTGAGCAACTTTTTCTTACTACAGGATCAGTAGAGTTTATTAATGCCTTTCAAAAAGAATTTCCCGACCAGGATTTCACCGTAAAAGACGGTGATGCGGATGAAGCTGTTTTTTCCAGCGTGAAAATTCAGTTCATCCCACCCTGCATGCGTGAGACTGCATCGGTGATTGGGCTGGCAAAATCAAACAGCATCCCAAATCTAATCCAGCCCGGCGAAGTGAGATCGGTGATTCATAGTCATAGCAACTGGAGCGACGGCCTTAACACGATTGAGGAAATGGCGACAGAATGCATCAACCGCGGTTTTGAATACCTGGTCATCTCGGATCACTCCCGGTCTGCAGCCTACGCAAAGGGGCTTTCAGAAGACAGGATCAGGGAGCAACATCGCTACATCGATGAATTGAATGAGAAGTTCGCACCCTTCAAAATATTCAAGAGTATCGAATGCGATATTCTCAACGATGGGAGCCTCGATTACTCCGACGAAGTTTTGTCCTGGTTTGATCTCATCATCGCTTCAGTTCACAGCAACCTCAAGATGACGGAGGAAAAAGCTATGTCTAGAGTGATGAAGGCGCTGTCAAATCCGTATGTCACTATCCTGGGTCATATGACGGGCCGGCTCCTGCTCAGTCGCAAAGGTTACCCTCTTGATCATAAAACCATCATCGACACCTGCGCGGTAAACAATATTGCCATTGAAATCAATGCACACCCGCGACGACTCGATATGGACTGGCGATGGATTGACTACGCCAGGCAAAAAAATGTGTTGTTATCCATCAATCCTGACGCACATAGTCTGGATGGCTATAACGATATCAAATATGGTGTACTGGCTGCGCAAAAAGGCGGGTTGACCATAGAACAAAACCTGAGCAGTTTTACACGGAAGCAATTCGATGCGTTCCTGTCAAAAAGAAAACAACAGCACGGCATCTAAGTTCCAAGTGTCTTAATCTAAACGTTTAATTATTTCAGGATTGTTCGGCGAGGGGAATTTCGACGTGGAAGGTCGTACCATTTCCCTTTTCGGTATCAAACCAGATCTTTCCTTTCACCTGTTCCACGATACCCTTACACATCGCAAGTCCCAGCCCGGTACCCGAAGATTTTGTGGTGAAATTTGGAATGAAGATCCGCGATTGCATTTCCTGGGGTATGCCTTCGCCATTGTCTTTGATGTTGATTCGAACCAGCCCGTCATATAGTTCTTCCGTCACCACTATTCTACATGCATTTCCTTCACAAGCTTCAACGGCATTGGCAAACAGGTTGGTGAACAGCCGGTTCATTTGCGTTTTATCGGCATTTACCATCAACTGCGTATGGACAGGCCACCATACAAAATCAATATTTTCATCAGCCTGGTAGAGTTCTTTGAGCGACCGCAATACATCGTGCAGATCAAATTGCTCGATGTTGGTATAGGTAATATTGGCAAACTGTGAAAAATCCGCGGCGATTTTCGACAGGTGATCTATCTGTTCTACCAGTGTGTTAGCGACATTGCTCGAAAGCTCTTTAACATTGGGATGATTGCTATCAATCGACTTCTGCAGATACTGCAGGCTCAATTTCATCGGTGTCAAAGGATTTTTGATTTCGTGCGCCACCTGCCGCGCCATTTCCCGCCAGGCGCCTTCTCTTTCAGTTTTGGCCAGGGCTTCAGCGCTTTCTTCCAGTTTTGCGACCATCTTATTGTATTCTTTCACCAAATCACCGATCTCATCATTCCTGTTCCAGACAATTTCTTCATTAAGTCGCCCAAGATTCACCTCTTTCATTTTGTCGCTGATAATAGAGAAAGAACGGGTGATCCTGTTTGTAATGAACAATGCTATCAATCCCGCGATCAACAGGATAAAAGCGTTCAGGTTGATGACTGTTACGATGAAGTTTGAGATTTCCTGATCCAGTTCAGACTGTGATGTAAAATAGGGAATACCAAGGTAGGCATATGCTTTCCCATCTTCCCCACGAACTGGTGCATAAATACTAAGGTACGACAGGTCAGCAATTCGTTCTTTCTGTACATATTCCACCAGGTTGAGATGACTCAATCTAAAAAAAGCGTCGGGATTCATCTTCGTGCTCAAAACCCCTTTATCGTAAATATTTGCATCAGAAGACACCTGCAGGTCACCGTTAAGATCATAAACGGTAACGTCGACACCATGAATTCCTGAAACCTCCCGGATCAGGTCCTGCAGTGAATAATTTGATACGGTGTCGTAAAACTGTGCTACCACGCCAAACGGATGCTCATTGTCGATACGTTTCTCCATCTCATTAACCATGATGCGCATTGTACGGCTGAGCTTATCACTGTTATTGCGATTATGCCGGTTTTTGAAGAATGTAATGGTAGCGACACCGATAATGATAAACGAGAAAATGCTGACAAAGATAATCGTGCTGTGTACCTGGTTGCGGATATTGAAATGGAAAAAATTGCGGAAACCTTCCCTATCGTAGACAGCTTTCAGCAATAGCGATAATATCTGCACAAAAAATACAAGAAAAAGGAAAGAGCAGAAAATATAGGAAAACAAGGTGATGGATTCGATGATCGTATCCCCTTTACGGGCCATTACCACTACCTTATCATTGCTTGCCCTATACCAGAGTTCATCAAATTCACCATTGTTCCGCCGTTCAAACTCCCTGTTTACAGGTATATCAGCTTCATTGATCTGGGTGGGAAACGGGTAGCGATTAGTTAACCGGGTCAGTTTTTTCTCACTGTACACCGCGTAAGAATAGATGGGCGAATTCTCCGGGTCATTCCCTTTGTATTGCCTGAAAAATTCGGGGAAAAGCGCATCGCTGCTGAATTTCTTCGGGTTTGATATCAGGAAGAAATATCCGAGTTTATTGTTCGCGGAATCGGTCACGACCCTTTGGGTGATATAAGTGTACTTGTCAAACGCGGTTTCGTAATAAAAAAGATCCGGGGTGCTGGTCGGATGCGACTGAAGCGTAACGATAGTATTCAACGCATCATACGTTGTAGGATCGTCATTGTTGAGCGCATTGCCCGAGGAGTCGTACGCGTAAATACGGGTATCATACTTGTTGATATAACCGCTGTAGTTACTCGACACAATACTATCTCTCATATACCTGTTGCTGGCACTATCTGCAAACCGGTAAAAATTTTCCTGTAAGAAATCATTGTCGAGATAGGTCATGGCAATATTCATCAGCCGCTCGCTCGAACGATCGGTCTGATCGGCCAGCTTTTCTGCATAAAACTTCCGCTTACCCCACTCTACTTTCCGGTTTTCAGCGAGCATGATGGCTGCAATGGAAACTGAGAAAATGAAGATCCAGAACAGGATACCTGCGATATTGATACGGAATCGATTCAGGATCACTCCGTCCCTGTTCACCATCCAGGTATAAAGCAGCAACCAGGCCAGCACCGGGATGTAAAAAAGAACGGTCGGGTCACCTGATTTTAAACTCAGGTAAACCAGGCCGGAAAAAGCGATCGCGAAATACACCAGCCAGATATTATTCCTGAACAGCGGGAAAATGATCCGGAATAAAAGCTGGGTAAAATAATAATAGGCCAGTGAAAGCGTAGCCAGGACTAAAAACCCCACACCTGTATACCGGTTAAGGCTGGAAAAATTGGTCACATCAAATGATATCTTCGAGTCAGCTACGATGCTCCTGATCACCGACGACAAAATGAAGGTGGAATAGATCAGCAGGCAGAGGGAAAAAACGCCTGCGGCCACACGTATCCAGAAAGGGAGCGGTGAGATGATATTCTTTAAGTGCTGCACTTTATACCAGGTGAAAAGAACGATCCAGCAAAAAAATGCGGAATTCAACAAAAGGTCTCCAAGTGATCGCTGTACAATATTGGACCCGAATATTTGCGGGTCAAACAATTCAAATTGCCGCAGGTTAAGCAGGCCAGGGAATAAATAGATGATTAGCCGAATACCAACCAGGCTTAATCCCAGGAAAACTACGCCCTTCCATATCTTCCGGCTAGCCAGCGATTCGGCTACCAGGTGTATAAACAATAATAGTAACAATAAGCCACTGAACCGAAGGATGATCGTCAGTTTATTATTATATGGTACAGCACCGGCTGCTTTTCTATCAAGGTAATAAAGCGTTTCTCCCGAGAGTGACTTAACAGGAAATTCAGTTACCGTATTGCTCATCTGAACCCTGTTGTCGGCGATATCACTATACACAAATTTCTGAGGCAGGTATTCTGTCTCAAGAAAAAAATCCGATCGTACAGGTACCAGCGCATAGGCAAGTATCGTATACTGGTCGACCACCAGGTTTCGCTTGATCACCAGATAGTGACCATTGGAAAGTTTCATGAATTGCTCATGATCATCCATCCAGAAAGTCTCGGGCGGCGGTAAAATGAGCTGGTTGCTCCAGAATTTCAGCGTGAGAGTACCCGAAGGATTTACCTGGTATAAAAAAATTCCATAATCTTTCCCGGTCAGCTTTTCCAGTTTATCAACCGATTCTTTATTCTCGACTAATCGTAAAACGAGGGAGGTATCTTTTACAAACTCGCGGAAGTCCTTTTCATTTTTATGCAGGTAACGCTCGGCCACTTTCACCTCTTCGGCTACGGAAGAACGACTCGTATAGAGCGTGTTGAACACAAATGAAAGCACAAATAGAAATGCAGATGCCAGAAGCAAACTAAATTTCCAGATCAAATTATTTCTTACAAGTGGCTTCACGAATCCGGCTGTTGTTTTACACTGTTCCAGATGCTGTCCATTTCTTTCAGGCTCATCTTTGTCAGGTCCCTGCCCTGTTCTAAAGCCTGCTTTTCCATCTGAGTAAAGCGGTGGATGAATTTTTTATTGGTTAGTTCGAGTGCGTTTTCCGCATCCACCTGCAAAAACCGTGCATAATTGATCAATGAAAATACCAGGTCACCGAACTCCTCTTCCACTTTATCCTGCCTGCCGGTATCGATCACTTCCTTCAATTCCCTTATCTCTTCCTCTACTTTTTCCCAAACCTGTTCCTTCTTTTCCCATTCAAAGCCGACCTGTTTGGCTTTTTCCTGCAAACGCATCGCCTTCACAGTTGCGGGTAACGACTTGGGAACACCTCCCAACACAGAGGTTTTTCCTTCTTTTAATTTTAACTTTTCCCAATTTCGTTTCACTTCTTCTTCACCGCTGACTTCTACCTTCTTGCCTTCATTGGCCGCGTCGCCATAAATATGCGGGTGTCGAAATACGAGTTTGTCGCTTATGGAATTGATAACTTCTTCTAGCTGGAACTCCTTTTGTTCACTCCCAATTTTTGCATAGAATAAAATATGAAGCAGCAGATCGCCCAGCTCTTCCTTGAGTCCCTTCCAGTTTTCCTCGGTGATGGCGTCGGCAAGTTCATAGGTCTCCTCAATGGTCAGTTGCCGCAGGGTTTGTATGGTTTGCTTACGGTCCCAGGGACATTTTTCTCGCAAATCATCCATGATCGACACCAACCTTAGAAATGCTTTACTCAAACTATTCTCCATGGCCCGTTTTTAAATTTGAAAAATTGAAAGCAGGAAAAAGACCAGCATTAATATCGATGCCAGGAACACTCCCAGGATGCTTAACAGACAAAACTTGGCAAAAGTTTTAAACCCGTTTTGCCTGTAAAAAC
>JAEYVW010000458.1 GCA_023429365.1 Bacteroidota bacterium | reverse complement strand
GCGCGGGCTCCATCAGTGCTTCCAACGACCCGCTTTACGTGATAGATGGTATTCCTATCAATAACGGTGGTTTGAGAGGTAATGCGCTGGCGGATATCAATTTCAATGATATCGAAACATTCGACATCCTTAAAGACGCCTCCGCTGCAGCTATCTACGGTTCACGTGCCGCCGGTGGTGTGGTGCTGATCACCACCAAAAAAGGACGTCAGGGTCGTACCAGAGTAAATGTTAACCTGCAGTATGGTTCTAACAAACCTACCAACCATCGTGAGTTCCTGAATGCAGCGCAATATGTGGAACTGCTCCGCGAAGCGGCTATCAACAGCGATATTATCGAAGGTGTGGATCCTGCACATCCGGATTCATGGCTCACTTTCGCGGAAGGAAGGATGGACCGTTATTCAGGCCACTCAGACTGGCGCACGCTGGAGACAAATACCGACTGGGAAAGCCTGGCATATAACGACGACGCGAATACAAAAATCGTAGACGTGACTGCCTCCGGTGGTAACGATAAGACCAGATTTTTCATCAGCGGTGGTTTCAGCGACCAGGATGGTATTTTGATATTGAATAATTTTCAAAGGATATCTTCCCGGTTCAACCTCGAGCACGATGCGAGCGACAGGTTGAAGATCGGTTTCAATCTCGGTATCTCCCGGACCGTGGGTAATCGCAACAACCTCGACAACGCGTTCCAGACACCATTACAGTTGGTAGCCCTGGCGCCCATCACACCCCCCCGTGATGAAAATGGTGTATTGTACGATCGTCCTGTCACTACCTACTACAATGGTTTAATAGAACTTGAAGACTCCCGGTACAGGTCCACTATATTTCGTAACATCGGTACTGCATTTGCCAGCTATAAGATCATAAAGAATCTTTCATTCCGCTCCGAGCTGGGCCTCGACGTTCAAACGCAAAACGATGACCTGTTCAGGGGATCCCGCACACTGACTGGTCTTTCTACCAATGGTTATGGTTCTTCAGAATGGAACCGAGATGTAACATTAAACACCAATAATTATTTCAGCTACATCAACGCATTTGGAGATCATGATCTTGATGCGACCCTGGGTATGTCATATCAAAAGTATAACTCTGATTACACCAGCGTAACCGGTGAAGACTTCCCCGTCGATGCTTTGCAAAAGCTTGCCAGTGCAGGTAAGATCACCGGCGGTTCTTCTACTCTTACAGAATCAGCAATCCTGTCTTATTTTGCCAGGGCCAACTATAAATTCAGGGATAAATACCTCCTTTCGGTCAGCGGAAGGGTGGATGGATCTTCCAGGTTTGGTAAAGAAAATAAATACGGTTTCTTTCCTGCCGTGTCTGCCGGATGGATTATCAGTGAGGAAGACTTCATGGCTCAGTCGGGTGTGTTCAGTTTCCTGAAACTGAGAGGTAGTTATGGTCTTACAGGTAATGATGCAGGCTTCGGCAACTTCCCGCAACTTGGTCTTTATGGTGCATCTAAGTACAATAACCAGTCCGGCCTGGTACCTACCCAACTGGCCAATCCTAAACTGAAATGGGAAAAATCGCAACAACTGGACATTGGTCTTGATTTCGGTATTCTCGAAAACAGGATCTCTGGTGAAATCGATTATTATGTCAGAAAAACAGATGACCTGATATATAATGTACCAGTACCTGCCACTTCCGGATTTACCACACAAACGGTAAACGTAGGTTCAATGGAGAATAAAGGTTTTGAGTTCGTGCTGAATGCTAATAATATCACTTTTGGTGATTTCAAATGGAACTCAAGTCTTAACCTTGCGCGCAACATCAACAAGATCACAAAACTCGATGGCGATCAGACATTGATACCCGGTAACGACGGACGGTACATGAACTCGCTAATCGTAGGTGAGGCAATCGGCGTGTTCTACGGACCAAAATATGCAGGTGTAGATCCCGATAATGGAGATGCCATTTATTTTGAACAGGATGGGAAAACAACAACCAACGATTATAACGCTGCAGGAAACTTCATCGTAGGTAATCCTAATCCCGACTGGATCGCAGGTTTCAATAATAGTTTTTCTTATAAAGGCATCGAGTTAAGCGTTCTCTTCCAGGGAGTGTTTGGCAACGAGATCATGAACGGTGCAGGCGGATTCATGTCTGCAAGTTTTGACTGGTTCGATAACCAGACAGCAGACCAGCTGCGCCGATGGAGAAATCCGGGCGATATTACTGATGTTCCACAACTGCGCCTGGGCTATGGTAATGGTATCGGTGCATCCAGCCGCTATGTTGAAAGTGGAAGTTATGTACGTCTTAAAAATGTAACGCTTGCCTATAATTTCAGTCCCAGGTTATTGAGCAAACTAAAAATGCAATCGCTCAGGATCTATTTTACGGGGGTAAACCTGGCCACATTCACCGATTATTCAGGATGGGATCCTGAAGTGAATACCGACTATCGTGTTACCAACCGTAACCAGGGCAGTGATTTTTATGCTGCTCCGCAGATCAAGTCGATGACATTTGGGATCAACCTTGGATTTTAATTTTAAAAATGAGAAAACTATGAGAAAAATATTAATAGGTGCAGCGATTTCATTTTTCGCGTTTTCATGCAGCAAGAAGATAGACCTGCTGCCATCGCAAAGCGTTGAAGAGGGGGTTGCACTGACCTCCGATGCTAACGTTAAAAAAGTATTGAATGGTGCATATGATGCCGTGAGTGACGGTGACCTTTATGGCGGAGATCTCCTCCTATTTTCCGAGCTGCTCGCAGCAGATGGGGAGATTCGCTGGGAAGGTACCTTCAATGAACCCGATGAAGCCTACGGCAAATCATTCCTGAAAACAAACAGTTTTGTCCGTGATATCTGGAGCAGCGCATATGATGCGATCAATATTGCTAATAATGTGCTTAGCGCCATTGATGTCGTAAATGATGCAGACAAGGACAGGGTTAAGGGTGAAGCGCAGTTTCTCAGAGGCGCCATGTACTTTGAACTGGTGAAATTATTCGCCCAGCCTTATAGTGCAGGTTCTGTGAGTTCCAACCCCGGCTTGCCCATTGTGCTTACACCAACCAGGGGTATTGATGAATCATCTTATGTTCCACGCAGTACAGTCGAGCAGACCTATGCCCAGGTCATTACCGATCTCACCGAAGCGGAGAACCTGCTCCCTGCTGTGAACCCTGGCTCAAATGCTACAACACGGATGGTGTTTGCTACAAAAGCTGCAGCGGCCGCCATGCTGTCCAGGGTTTACCTGCAGATGGAAAATTGGAACGCTGCTGCTGCTGCTGCCGACAGGGCGATCTCCGTTGCTACCGCCAATGGTCGTTCCCTTGCTGCTGATTATTCAGGGGCATTCAATAACAGCACCAATGTTCCGGAGTACCTTTTTGCCATGCAGATTAGTGAACTGGACGGTGCCAACAATATGCACTTATACTGGTCGATACCCGCGTATGGCGGACGTGACGGAGATGTGGCCATCCTGGCTAAACATCTTGCATTGTACGACGCCGACGATGAAAGGTTACAGCTTTTCTATTCCGGTGCGGGCGCAACCAGGAGTGGTAAATGGCAACAGCAGTACAGGAATCTTCCTATCATCAGGCTGGCTGAAATGTACCTGACCAGAGCTGAAGCCAATTTCAGGGCTGGCACTAGCGTGGGAGATTCGCCACTGGATGATGTGAACCTGATCCGGAACAGGGCGGGTCTTGCTGACCTGGGTGCAGTAACACTTGCGGATATTCTGAAAGAAAGAAAGCTTGAGCTGGCACATGAAGGGCATGCAATACATGACCTGAAGCGCCTTAGATTATCTGCTGATGGCTTTGATTACAACGATAATAAAATGGTGCTGCCCATTCCTCAAAGGGAAGTGGATGCATCCCGTGGTATTATCACACAAAATGCCGGGTACTAATTTTCGATCAGAGGTATAATTAATAAAGCGGATGATTTTGCGGTCATCCGCTTTATTATTTTCATTTACTTTGAAAAAATTCTTTTCATGAGAAAAATCACCACACTCATCATCTTTTTATTGATAGTCGGCAATGCATTTGCCCAAATTAAATCACCCGAAGAATTTTTAGGTTATAAGGT
>JAEYVW010000448.1 GCA_023429365.1 Bacteroidota bacterium | reverse complement strand
ATTTTTACGTTTGCCATAGAAACCTTTGGCTTGTTTTAATATTTTTTTGCGGCGGGCCTTGGAGGCTACTGCATTTTTTGAACGAGGCATATCTAAAAGAGTTTAAATTTTAAAAGAATAGCGTTTGAAGTGTTACCAGCGTATGAGTAAATACTCAAGTGCGGCCTGGATTTACTTCATCCTTAAAAGGCGTTTTACAAAATCAACATGTGTTTTGGAGACTGTGCCATCCAACCTCAGGTTGCGTTTGCGTTTCTTTGATTTTTTTGTCAGGATGTGACGTTTGAAGCTCTTTTGATGCATGATCTTTCCGGTTGCCGTTACTTTAAATCGCTTCTTGGCACTGGAATTTGTTTTTACTTTAGGCATTTTACCCAATATTAAGTTTTATACCCTCGAGGCGTTCCCCACCGGGGGATCCTTTTCGAACCTCTTCAGGAAATATCCAACCCATTGATGTCGTTGGCCGACCGTTGGGATTTGGGGCTGCAAAGATAGTGTAGCAGGCTTTAGTGGCAAAGTATTGGCAAAAATAAAGTGGGAGCCTGTTCAAAGCTCCCACTTTTATCGATAAAATCAGTTTAACCCCTACTATTATTTGGGATTCAATGCATTATCGATCCTGGTCACAATATCCTGCAGGTGATACTTGCTCATGGGATCGGCTGTCGCGGCAGCAGCAGTCCTGGCTTCATTCCGAAGCGAGGTCAAATGGGCCCGCACGACACTGTGCACATCCGATTTTTCAGCACTGAGGGTAGAACTTCCACCTAATACCATAATGACAATACCTGAACCACCACCTGATTTAGGAGGATTGAGCAGGCCGTCCAGGACGCTTACATATGATTTTTGCAGGTTTCTCCGGTATACATCAATCTTCGAACGCGAAGGCAGCTCAGACCAGATACCTTTCTTAAGGTCTGCAAAAAGCTCGGTGATGGTATAAGCGCTGTTTCCTTTCACGGCTTCAGCGTCAATGAGCTTGGAAAGATTACGGGTTGCCAGCAACCTGTTCAACACCCCGTCCTGCAAACCTCCGATCGTGCTGATGCTATTGATACCTGTTTTTGAATAAATATTGTTGTCGATCAACCAGGTTGGTGTGGCAAACAGATTTTTGTTGAGGAATTCAACTGCTTCTTTTTGTTTTGCCTTTGCCACCGTTTCATAAACCGGTCCGCTTTCCTCAACCATTTTTGGTGTTTCCATCACACCACCGACATATTTGGAGACATGACTCAGGTATAATGAAAACTGGTTAGTCAGCTGGTTGTACATATTACGAAGGCTGGTATAATCCTTATTGGGCACCTTGGTCCATTCTTCCAGGTTGGGAACGATACGCTGCAGGTTTTTAATTCCATACATCGCGCCTTTCATACCATCGTCACCTACCTGCTCACGTTGTGAACGTGGATCATCGGGGTTGGTTTCGGTACCAAACCAAAGCCTGTTGTCTTTCAGCCTTTCGATCACCCATTTATTGAGATGTTCTTTTTCTTTTTCTTCATCACTGATCTGAGGGAATAATTTATAACCCCATTCGATCGCCCAGTTGTCGTAGTCGCCGATACGAGGGAACAATCCTTCACGACTGATATTGTCTTCAGGCTGGGCTACATAGTTGAAACGGGCATAGTCCATGATCGAAGGTGTGTGACCATTAGCTTCCACCCATTTTTTATCACGGAGCTTTTCAACTGGTACAGTAGAGCTCGAACCATAGTTGTGACGAAGTCCGAGTGTATGACCTACTTCGTGTGAAGAAACAAAACGGATCAGCTGACCCATCAGTTCGTTGTCGAAAGTCATCTTGCGTGCAGTAGGATCGTTGGGAGCACACTGGATGAAATACCAGCGATGGAGAAGCTCCATTACATTGTGGTACCAGTTGATATGGCTTTCCATGATCTCGCCGCTGCGGGGATCGCTGATGCTGGGGCCGCTGGCATTAGCCACATCAGATGGTTTGTAAACGATAGCGGAATAGCGTGCATCTTCAAGGCTCCACTCGGGATCTTCTTCTTTGGTGGGCGCTATCTTACCCATGATCGCATTTTTAAACCCGGCTTTTTCAAAAGAAACCTGCCAGTCGTTAACACCCTGGATCAGGTAAGGCACCCAAGCTTTGGGGGTAGTGGGGTCGATATAAAAAATTATGGGATTCTTGGGTTCAACCAGTTCACCACGTTTGTATTTTTCCATGTCCTCATCGCGGGGCTCAAGTCTCCACCTTTTCACCAATCTCACCGCCTCAACACCCTGGGGATTAGCGTCAAAATCAGTATAACCTACCGTGAAGTAACCAACCCTTGGATCAAAATAACGGGGCTTCATGGGTGTTTTAGGCAGCAGTACAATAGAACTGTTCATCTCAACAGTAATATTTCCTGAAGGTGGTCTTTGGCCACCACCCTGTCCGCCACCGCCAGCAGGTGCAGGCGAGCGACCATAAGTCTTTACAGTCGATATCTCGATATTCAGCGGGTACGACCTGATGTTATTGATATAAGACTTGTCTGATTGCTGCGAACCGATCCGCATGCTTGACTTCAACTGATTGTTGAAAAACAATACATCGTTGTCGCTGTTCACATAATCTGTAACATCGATCACATACCCTGTTGAGTCGGTTGCCAGCGATTTGATATCAAATGAAGCAGCGATGGGCTGAACATTTGATTTGTTGACCGCAGTAAACATTGGTGATGTTGAATCCTTGGAATACTCTGCAAAGGAGACATTGCGAAGGAAAATTTTGTTGTTCGGTCCTTTTTCAAACCTGATCACATTCTGTCCTACCTGGTCGCCTGCATAACCAAAGAAACCGTTACGCATACCGGCAGCCGCTTTGGAAATACGATTTACCACCAGAAGTTCCCTTCCGAATATGGTATCTCCGATCTCGAAAAAATATTTGTCATCTACTTTATGAACAGAGAACAAACCGCGGTCGGTTGTTGCTTTGTTGGTGATGACCTCTTTAAATGGTTTTGGCCCGCTGGATCTTCCGGCGCCTGGTCCTGCTGACCGGCTGGAGTCGCTGCGGGGTTGTGCATCTACAAACAGTGTTGTTGTAACAGCAATCGCGCCTACAATGATTCGGCTAAAGAATGGGTGCATGTAATTGTTATTTGTGGTGTTTTACGAATTTAAGCGATCTAAGATACGGAAAGGAACTATCAAGAATTAAGTCTTACATGATTTTGTATAAACGGTCGCAATTGAATATGGATTGAAGGTCAACAAAGTTTGCAATTCGATTATATGTAACTCATTCAATAAAAAACCCGGCACATGCCGGGTTGATATATAAATTTATTTTTTAATCAGAATCATTGTGCCTGCTTCTCAGCTTTCTCAGCTTTCTTCTTTCCTTTTGGTGCAAACATAGCGAGCATTCTTCTTCCTTCAAGTTTAGGCATACTCTCCAGCACACCAACTTCAGCCAGTCGCTCCGCAAATTTCAGCAACAATAATTGCCCCCTGTCCTGGAACTGGATGGCACGACCCTTGAATTGTACATAGGCCTTCACTTTATTGCCATCTTTTAAAAACGCTTCCGCGTGTTTGGCTTTGAAGTCAAAGTCATGATCGTCCGTATTGGGAGTAAAACGTATTTCCTTTACTTCCGAGACTTTGCTCTTCGCCTTCATCTCCTTTTCCTTCTTCTTCTTATCGTATAGGAATTTATTATAGTCGATGATCTTGCACACCGGTGGATCCACATTAGGAGAGATCTCCACCAGGTCAAGTTCCTGTTCCTGTGCCATACGCAGCGCTTCCTGGGTAGGGTAAATACCCACTTCAACATTGTCGCCTACGAGACGCACTTGTGGAACCCTGATAAAATGATTGATACGATGTTCAGCTTCCCTGCGAGGACCGAATTTGTTCCGGTTGAAGCCGCCTTTGTTGAATCCGCCACCTGGTCTGAATCCTCCGCCACCTTGTGGCCTGTTGAACCCGCCGCCGGGTTTTTGTGGTACTGCCATTTACGTTTTTTAAATGAGCCCTTTCTCCTGTAGAAAGGTTTTAATCTTTGATTTT
>JAEYVW010000461.1 GCA_023429365.1 Bacteroidota bacterium | reverse complement strand
GTCCAGCTACCACCGTTGGCTGGCCCCTGCCAGGTTTTGTTTTGAGCCCAGGCAGCACCTGTTGCAAATACTGCCGTAAGTAGTAAAAAGTAGAGTTTTTTCATTGTTTAGAGTTTAGAGTATAATAGAGAATTAATAAACCTGTTTAGGCTTACACAGAAACTGGATGCAACAGTTTTTAAGAGGATTGGAGATCGGTCACTACTGCCAGGGAATAAATATCCTGCCTTTAATAAGGCTAAATATTTCCCCAATTATGTAGTGTAGGTGATTTGGGTACGGATTTCAGAAGAGGTTGGATGTATATAGTTTTTTACAACTGGACACAAATCTATACTCCGGTTTTTGATTATGCAAGTATTTTCCCAGAAATTTTTCAGGACTAAAAAGTAGTATTACGCGTTGATCTACTACATATTATAAAATATATTCAGCTGTTTTGCTGTTACGGGCTTTACTTATATCCAAAGGCCTGCCTGCATAAACAAGGTTGCCACCCTCATCGCCTGCCCCGGGACCCAGATCAATCAGCCAGTCGGCGCATCTTATAACATCGGTATTATGTTCGATAACGATGATGGAATGCCCCTGCTCTATCAACGCATGAAAAGAAGCGAGTAATTTCTTTATATCGTGAAAATGCAGACCTGTAGTAGGCTCATCAAAAATAAAAAGCACTTTATCGGTGTTACGGCCTTTACCCAGGAACGAAGCCAGTTTTACCCGCTGGGCTTCACCGCCCGATAATGTATCAGAAGATTGCCCCAGCTTTACATAACCCAAACCCACATCACTCAATGGCTGTATGGCCTTAGCAATATTGGCAGCTTCTTTTTCTGAAGAAGTAAAAAATTCTATCGCCTCATCAACACCCATTTCAAGGACGTCGTAAATATTTTTATCCTTGTATTTTACTTCGAGTATTTCTTCTTTAAATCTTTTACCATTACAGGATTCACAAACCAGGTGTACATCGGCAAGAAATTGCATCTCCACAACCTGTTCACCCTCTCCTTTACAGGTATCGCAACGTCCACCGTCAACATTGAATGAAAAATGCTTGGGTTGAAATCCGCGCATCTTACTCAAAGGTTGCCGGGCGTAGAGATCCCTGATCTCATCATAGGCTTTTATGTAGGTGACCGGGTTGCTGCGCGAAGATTTTCCAATCGGGTTCTGATCGATCAGTTCTATTTGTGCGATGCTGTCGATATCACCCGTCAGTGCTTTATGAAAGCCAACCTTATCACCCAATTCACCTTTCAATTTTCTCAATGCGGGATAAAGAATCTGTTTTACTAAAGTCGTTTTTCCACTACCACTTACACCACTTACTACGCAAAGTACATTGAGTGGAAACTCAACAGTAATATTTTGCAGGTTATGTTGCCGTGCACCCTCAATTTTAATCGAACGATTCCATTTCCGGGTTACTTTAGGCGGCTCTATTTTCAATTCACCCTTCAGATATTTACCAGTTAAACTGCGGGTATGACAAATAATATCATCATAAGTGCCCGCCGCAATAACTTCACCCCCCAGGTGAGAAGCCAATGGCCCCATGTCAATGATATGATCAGCTTCACGCATCATCATTTCATCATGCTCCACTACCACAACCGTATTACCAAGATCTCTCAGCTCTTTCAACACTTTAATAAGATTTGCTGTATCCCTGGCATGTAGTCCGATCGAAGGTTCGTCGAGTATATATAGCGAGTCGGTCAGGTTGCTACCGAGGCTGCGTGTCAATTGTATCCGCTGGCTTTCTCCGCCGCTCAGCGTGTTGGCAAGCCGGTTCAAGGTAAGATAACCAAGTCCCACAGCCAGCAGTGTCTTCAACCGGTGATGTATCTCAAGTAATATTCTCCGTGCAATTTGTTTATCATGTGCACTAAGTTTTTTTTCTACCTCCTCAAACCATACAGCAAGATCCTTTACCGGTATCTCACCGAGCTGACCGATATGTTTGCCCGCGATCTTTACATACAACGCTTCTTTACGAAGCCGGTAGCCTTTGCAATCGGGGCATAGGGCACGTCCGCGGTAACGGCTCAGCAGCACGCGATACTGTACCTTGTATAAATTTTGTTCTACTTCTTTAAAGAAATCGTTGATTCCCGCCACATGCTCATTTCCCTCCCAAAGAATCTCATATTGCTTTTCGGTAAGATCAGCAATGG
This sequence comes from Bacteroidota bacterium, assembly GCA_023429365.1. Classification (GTDB taxonomy): domain Bacteria; phylum Bacteroidota; class Bacteroidia; order Chitinophagales; family Chitinophagaceae; genus Terrimonas_B. The sequence continues at coordinate 2,178 of JAEYVW010000461.1, read as the reverse complement.
GTTTATGTACCGGGAAGTTGAATTTTTTCGCTGCTTTGATAAAATGATCTTTCCAAAGTCCCAGCTTCTCACCTTTCCAGGGGGCAACCGCGCCCTCGTACACACTCAGCCTGCGGTCGGGTATTACCAGGTCGGCATCGATACCAAGCACCTGGCTGAATCCCTCACATGTCGGACAGGCGCCAAAAGGATTATTAAAAGAAAACAGGTTTGGTACCGGCTCTTCGAATTGGATGCCATCCAACTCAAACCGGTTATTGAAATGAAGCAGGGAAAGACCTTTATTGACATTTTTTTTCCGCGCCGGTCTTGTACCAGCTTCGGGCTGTGTCATTTCATTTTCCTGTACGAACAGGTACACATCCCCTTCTCCTTCATAAAAAGCGGTACCTACTGAATCTGAAAGTCGATGAATATCATCTTCATCAAACTCTTTAACCACGATCCTGTCTACCAGGATATAAAGGATCGTCTTCTTGCCGGCTATCTTTGACTTAAGTTCTTTATCCGTCAAACCGAGCAGGTCTTCAATATTAAAAACAGTTCCCGGTTCGCCTTCGCTGTTATCATGAAGGTACACACGGGTAAAACCTTTTTGCACGAGGATATTTAATTCTTCCCTAATATCACGGTTACGGTGCTGCTTGAATAAGGCCAGGATAAAAACCTTTGCGCCGGATTCTCTCTGCTTTATCGCTTCCACCACATCAGTGACATCATCTTTTTTTACCTCCTTCCCTGATACCGGTGAGATCGTTTTACCGGCACGGGCAAATAATAGGCGCAGATAATCATATATTTCAGTCATACTCCCAACTGTGCTGCGTGGCGTACGGGTAATGACTTTTTGCTCGATGGCGATGGCCGGGCATAGGCCTTTTATAAAATCCACATCCGGTTTATTCATCCGGTTAAGGAACTGACGGGCATATGCGCTCAGGCTTTCAGCATAACGCCGCTGACCTTCAGCATATAACGTATCTATAGTAAGCGAAGATTTTCCAGAACCTGAAACACCTGTCACAACAACCAACTTATTCCGGGGAATTTCAACAGTAATATCCTTCAGGTTATGTACCCGGGCGCCCTTGATCAGTATATTTTCTGCGGGAATTACGGTCTTTCTCTCAAAGGGTTTTTTCCCAATTATTTTTGTTTCCATTATTCAGATAATCAAAGTTAAAACCTTATCCAACGCAAATTTCAGCGTTTATGATTAACATTTCTTTGACAATAAAATCTGGAACTTTTTTTCGCAGGTGCTTGGAAGATCGGCGAAATAGTATATTTTTATTATCCAATATCCAAAAAATGAATAACCAAAAAATTACCCCGCCTATCGCATAGACTTCTACTCTGTTTACACAATTCACCGTTTTTTTAGTTTTTAAACCTATCCCATCAACCACCTAAACTGTAGAAGTTTTATGAAAGCTTTTATCGACAAGACCGACCATGAACTTATCCATCTATTCCGGGATGGAAACCTCGACGCACTCGAAGCATTAGTGTTGCGACACAAGGATAAACTTTACACATCTATCCTGTTTTTGGTAAAGGATAAATATCTCGCTGAAGATATTTTCCAGGATGTGTTTATCCGTATCATCGACACTATGCGCGGTGGCCGCTATACAGAAGAAGGAAAGTTCCTTCCCTGGGCTATGCGTATCGCTCATAACCTTTGCGTAGACCATTTCCGTAAAGTAAAAAGAACGCCCACCATCCGTAACAGTGAAGACAAAGACATTTTCGAGGTCCTGAACTTTGCTGATGACAGTGCTGAAACCGTGATGATCAAAAGGCAAAGCCATCACCGCGTCCGTGAGATGCTGGAAAGGCTACCGGAAGACCAGCGCGAAGTGATCATCCTCCGCCATTATGCTGATATGAGCTTTAAAGAAATCGCCGCTACCACCAATTGCAGTATCAATACAGCTTTGGGCCGGATGCGGTATGGCCTGATCAACCTGAGGAAACTAATGGTTCAAAAACAAATTGCCCTGTAGGCTTTGTAGTTTGAAATTTATCTTTATATCTTTGACCCAGTTTTTTAAAAAGATATTGTCATTCTGTTTCTCCCGCTGCACCTGGAAAAGTTCTTTTTAATGAATTTTTCTTTTGCTTGCCCGGCAGCAGGCTGTTACAGAATGACACCAAATTGAACCGCTCCGATAG
>JAEYVW010000348.1 GCA_023429365.1 Bacteroidota bacterium | reverse complement strand
GCAGGCGCTGCGGGTGTCGGTACCAACAAGGATTTTCACCACCAAAGCTTATATACCGGTGTAGTTACACGCTATGCCCCCTCAGGAACGCTTATACCACGCCAGGTATCGGTCGATTGGTTGGGTCAAATTTATAACGTGGGTTCACCCAGTTCAGTTGCTGCGGGAACGATCGCTCCCTATAACGGTACAAATAATGTCGGTACTGCGCAGACTATGACATATGATGGTGTAACAGTGGTAGGTAGCTGGGGAGATGCGGCGGAAGCATTCAGGCCATTTTGCGATTTTGGTGATGCTCCGGATTCTTATGACCCCGACCCATGGTCGCCAGCTGTGCATGAGAGAGATACCAGCCTTCGCCTGGGACCCACATTTGACCGGGAATGGCTAAAAACTTCATCGATTGATGCAACCGCCGATGGTTCGGATGAAGATGGGATAAATACAGTGCCTTTATTTAACCCAACAGAAAGCACTTATTCCGCAGAAGTAACAGTATACAATAATACCGGCAGGGATGCTACTGTTATCGGCTGGCTTGATTATAATGGAAACGGCTTATTCGATGCTTCCGAAGCATCTGTGCCGGTGACTGTATCATCAGTTGGACCTGTGTTGCAAACAATATATCTCAGCTGGTCAGGAATTGCTTCAACCCTGCCGGTGGGTTCTTATACTTATCTCCGCATCCGCGTGGCATCAACAGACTACGCAATGGATGCTACCAAATCGACCGGATATTATGACGGTGGTGAAACCGAGGATTACCGGGTGATCGTTGACAACACAGTATTGCCTGTTTCGATCATTTCGTTCGACGCGATCGTGGAAAATAATTCCAAAGTGAACCTGAACTGGCTGGCATACGAAAGCGCTGACTTCAAAGGGTATGATATTGAACGCAGTAAGAACGGCTCTGACTGGGAAGTGATTGGCTTTGTACCCGGGACAGTTAATGGTGAAACTAGCTATCGTTTCACTGATAACGAACCGTTCCCGGGTAATTCCAGGTACCGTTTGAGGCTGACTGAAAATAAAGGTAGCATTCGATACAGTGACACTCGCATGGTTAAAATCGTTGTGCCAACTGCGGGCATATTACTATACCCCAACCCGGCGATAGATCAGGCTTCCTTATCGGTAAAAACTGACAAAGCATACTCGCAGGCAAGGCTTCGAATCGTGAATACGATTGGAAAAGAGATGGTGAATCAGAAATTGAAACTAACAAAAGGCATTAACAATATTAACCTTCCCATCCAGTCTTCATGGCCAGGAGGCATCTATATCGTGCAGGTCAATCTGAATGGAACTGTTTCTTCAAAAGAGCTCGTATTAAAAAGGGAATAACGCCTCTTTGGGGCGTTCCCTTTTTAATCTATTTATTAAATGCGAATACATTTTAATAAGTAGATTAACGACATGTTGTTTTCTGCAATATCAATAGTATACTAACCCTGTTAAGTCACAGGCATTATTACCTTTTTTGTTAGCTGGGGCAACCCTATTTTTATTACTTAAAAATCACAACCTTATGAAAGCAAAATCTTCTATTATCGGATTTACCACCATGTTGGTTGTAACAGCCTGGACTGCACCCACACCAGTGCCGACACCTGTTTCAGAGAATAAGACTGTTTCAGCTGACATGCAGGCACAGACAGTTTTTTCTTTTCTCAGGGTTCACCGCCAGGGCAAAGGCGCAACCGCTACATGGGGTGTGGGCACAACTCCCGGTATTGTTGGGTTCCAGGTTCAAAAAACCTACGAAGACCCGAATGATGAATATGCCAATTGGGAGGACGTAACAAGCATGTCTAATTCTGGTGCGCGTTCATTCAAGTATACTGACAATAATGTATTTCCCGGCAACATACACTATCGCGTCATCGCATTGAGAGCTGATGGCAGTTCCGTTTCCTCGGCTAACGCCAGTTTACGGATTGTAAAACGTTAACTAATACAAGAAGCCGGAGTAAAAAGCGTTTCAGCAGAATAAAAAGCGTATGAAAACAATTTTACTAATTGTTTTATTGATGTTTTCGGGCTGGGTAGGAGGGTATGCGCAAATAACCATTCCCATTACCAAAGCCAGGTTTGGTGTGGACGCCGACCTGAGAGCAAATTATTTTGATGGCGCTATAACTTCGGGTAACGATGACTGGTTCAGCAACGGCACACCGGGTACCGGGGAATTTGTAATTGATACCACCGGGGCTGCAGCCATCATCGCAGCTTACCTGTCAGATGTTTCACCATTTCCAAAAAGAATGAGCTCATTTTATCGCACGATGAGCAAGCCCCAGTTCAGCGTGGTAGCAAACCGGCTTTGGCTCGACGCGATTTTCGTAAGAGACTATCATGGAAACGACACAACTGTGTTTACCGCTGGTGCCGATAAAAATGGGATGAGCCCCGCCAACTGGACCGGTGGTGTTCAAAGCGTACCTGATAAGAATGATATCCTGGATATCATGGTTCACGTAAGGCGTGCAGGCCCCAACACGACAGATTCACTTTGGATGTTTGGGGGAATTTCACTCGATAATACAACTGGTAACCGTTACTTTGATTTCGAGATGTATCAGTCAGATATCTATTATGACCGCACATCGCAAAAATTTTATGGCTATGGCCCTGATGCCGGGCATACCAGCTGGAAATTTGATGCAGCCGGCAACATCGTGTCACCCGGCGATATTATTTTCAACGGGGAATTTCAAAGCGGTACACTTACAAAAATTGAAGCACGTATCTGGGTAAGCAGGGCCGACTGGCAAACGGTAGTGCCAACTTCATTCAACTGGGGTACCGCGTTTGATGGTTCAGGTTCCGGATCTGCTTATGGATATGCCGCTATTTCCCCAAATACAACCGGGGCATTTTATACCGGCCTCGGAAGTAGCAATAACACCTGGGCTGGCCCTTTTGGACTGGTGTTGCAGGATAATAGCCTTGCCTTTTCAAACCCGGGTCCCGCATCCACTACAAATAGTAAGTATGTTGCTAACCAGTTTATCGAGTTTTCTGTCAATCTTACCAAACTGGGTCTTGACCCTGTTACTCTGTTGGGTGGTGATGTATGTGGTACTCCATTCAACCGGATTATTGTAAAGACCCGTGCTTCAGCTTCATTTACAGCCGAATTAAAAGATTTTGTGGCACCAACCGATCTATTCCTGGCGCCACGTGCGCTGGCAGCAACGGAGACTCCATTTATTTGCGATGATGGATCAGGTGTCGCCGAGATTGCGGTAAGTAACCCGATCTCTACTTCCACCTATGAATGGTCCACACCCGATGGTAATATTATCAGCAGTCCTACCGGGCCATCGATACATGTGGATCACTCAGGTACGTATATTGTAACCCAATACCTGCAAGCCGGTTGTTCCGCCTATGCTACCGATACGATACAGGTGGGAAGTTTCCCTACCTGCGAGGTCTTAAGTACTGATATCATGGGTTTGCGCGGCGTCTATGCCGATCAGCGAGCAAAGCTTCAATGGACAATTGCTGGGGGAACAGCATTCAGGCATTTTGAAATTCAAAGAAGTTATGATGGCAGGAATTTTACAACGGTAGGTATTTTAGATTATAGCGGGGCATCAGAATATAAATTTGAAGATAACCCGGGTACTTTAGATGACGTGCCACATGTTTATTACAGGATCAGGATGGTGCATACTTCAGGCAACAGGAAGTTTAGTTCTGTCCTTTCGTTATCGCTGGATATACCTGGACAAGACATCATCGATATATGGCCTAATCCTGTATACGACAGGTTCCAGGTCCAGATAAATGCTTCGTCAAAAGGACGGGCTGCAATTGACGTCTTTAGTTCAACCGGTCAATCGGTTTATAGCACCAATAAGTATGTTCAGAAAGGAAGTAATTCCCTTTTGATCGAAGGCCTGGCCAGCCAACCCCGCGGTGTCTATTTCCTGAAGGTCCAACTGGCCGACCAGGTATATCATAAGAAAATTATGTTTAGTCATTAAGGCTCCCTCAATACAAACTTCTAATCCTGGGCGATAAGCTACATTTGCAAATATGTACACGCTTAAGAAGTCGTTGGGCCAACATTTTCTGCGGGACGAGAATATTTGCCGGAGAATAATTGCAGCACTTCAGGAGCATCCATTCACGCATTTGCTTGAAGTAGGTCCTGGTGGTGGCGCGCTGACTAAATACCTGCTTCAAATCCCCGGTATTGACTTTAAAGCAGTGGAGCTCGATACGGAAAAAGTGGATTTTTTATTGGCCACGTATCCCAAACTGGGGGGAAGGGTCATTCACCAGAGCTTTTTGGAGATTGATAAACCATTTACTTCCTCATTTACCGTAATCGGAAATTTCCCGTACAATATTTCAACCCAGATTTTATTTAAGATTCTCGACTGGCGTCCTGATGTAGAATGCGTGATCGGTATGTTCCAGAAAGAAGTAGCCCAGCGGGTTACCGCACGGGAGGGGAACAAAGTATATGGTGTTATCAGCGTGTTGATCCAGGCTTTTTTCGATGTTGAATATTTGTTTGATGTGAGTGAAAAAAGTTTTACGCCGCCGCCCAAGGTTAAAAGTGGCGTGATCAGGTTAGTACCCCGATCACAACCATTAGCAATAAGAAGTGAGTCGGCTTTTTTCAACCTGGTAAAAACGGCATTCAACCAGCGAAGAAAAACCCTGCGCAATGCCGTTAAAAGCTTGTTTGAGGCAACTATTCTGGAAGATGAACTGTTTAATAAAAGAGCAGAGCAATTATCGGTCGAACAATTTGCCGCGTTAAGTTTTAAAATGAAGCAGCATTAATTTTGCAGGCACTATAATCTATGAAGAAAGTAATTATTACAGCCCGGGCGCACCCTTACCTGCATGATGAACTAAAAAAGCAAGGCTACGAGATCGTCAATAACCCGCGCATCACTTATGAGGAGTTAACTGAAGAGATACCAGACGCAGAAGGTCTCGTAGTAACCACGCGTTTAAAGATTGATAAAGCACTTATTGACAGGGCAATTTCATTGAAATGGATCGGGCGGCTGGGAAGCGGTCTCGAATTGATTGACGTGGCTTATGCAAAAAATAAGGGCATTGAATGTTATAGTAGTCCGGAGGGCAATTCAAACGCGGTGGCAGAACACACACTTGGAATGTTGCTGGTTCTTCTTAGGAATATTCATCTTTCCTGTAACGAGATTCGAAACGGTATTTGGCACCGCGATGAAAACCGGGGAACTGAACTTAGTGGAAAAACCGTAGGCATCATTGGTTTCGGAAATACCGGGAGTTCTTTTGCGCGGCTGCTGCAGCCTTTTAATGTTACTGTTCTCGCGTATGATAAATACAAATTTGGATTCAGTGGCGGATATGTCAAGGAAGCGAGTCTTGAGCAACTGTGTCGTTACGCGGATGTGATCAGTTTCCATGTGCCATTGACGGAGGAGACTTTTCATATGTCAGGCTCTGAATTTTTTAATGCCCTCCAGAAAAAGCCTGTCATCATCAATACATCAAGAGGTAAGATCATGCATACTTCCCAGCTTGTTGAAGCCCTGAAATCAGAACAGGTGTCCGGCGCAGCTTTGGATGTACTGGAAAATGAGAAACTTGACACGTATTCAGCCGGTGAGAAAGAACAACTTGACTGGCTGGCCTCCCGGCCCAATGTTTTACTCACGCCCCATATCGCGGGCTACAGTCATGAAGCATTATTGAAAATGGCGCAGGTGCTGACCCGCAAGATTTTTGGAAATGAATGATTTTCCGGGCTAAAAATGGACGCTTCCCGGAGGGGTGAATTCCGTTTTTTATTTTCAAATAGTTTACTATCTTTGATATACAATAGTGCAACGCTTCAGCAGAACCCTGAGGCGTTGTTATTTTTTTTGTTTATATCAAAGGAGGTGAGTATGACAATTCAGTATGTTACTAAGGAAACTTTAGAGCAAATCAAGGCTGAACTGCAGCATATGAAAGGGGTTGAAAGACCAGCTGCCAGCAGGGCTATTGCCGAAGCACGTGAGAAAGGCGACCTCAAGGAGAACGCGGAATATGACGCGGCAAAAGAAGCCCAGGGACTGCTCGAAGCAAAGATCGCCCAGTTGGAAGGGCAATTGGCCAATACCCGGGTGATCGATGAATCAGCCATTGATACCAGTAAGGTATCGATCCTGACCAAGGTTACACTGACAAATCTGAAAACAAAAAAGCAGGTCACCTACCAGGTTGTGAGCGAAACAGAAGCCGATCTCAAGGCAGGAAAGATCTCCGTGTCATCACCTATTGGCCAGGGAATATTGGGAAAGCAGGTCGGTGAAACAGCCGATGTGCAGGCTCCCGCGGGAGTGATCAGCTTTAAGATTGATAATATTACAGCTTAATTGCCGGATATACCGGCTCAAATGCTAAACCTCCGGTATGGAGGTTTTTTTAATGCGGTAAGTTGATAGATTTGTAAATGAAACAGCTTTTATGCTGAAAAGAGCTTATTATTTTTTGCTTTCGATCAAATCAAAACTGTTTGGAGGTATGTCAATTTTTTCAAAAATCATTGCTGGAGAGATCCCTGGTTATAAAATTGCCGAGAACGAAAAATTCTTCGCGTTCCTGGATATTTTTCCGTTACGCGAGGGACATGTATTGGTCGTACCGAAAAAAGAAATCGATAATCTTTTTGACCTGCCGGAAGACTACCTGGCAGAATGGCTGGTATTTGCCCGGCCCATTGCCAAGGCCATCGAAGCTTCATTCAATTGCAATCGGTGCGGTATCAGCGTAGTCGGACTGGAAGTACCGCATGCGCATATGCATCTTATTCCCATCAGTTCAGCCAACGATCTGAATTTTACACAGCCAAAGTTAAAAGTAAGCGAAGAGCGAATGAAGGAGATACAACAGATGCTCGTCGAAAAGCTAAAGGGGTAGCAACTTAAGCGGGCTTTTGTTATCCAATGATCTTAAATGAATCTTAGCAGAAGATGATTCAGCTGACGGTACAGATTATTCCTTCCCGCCCTACCTTCTTCCCGGCCATCAGAGTTTAACTATCCTGCCCGGATTCTTTTTTATAAAATCATCCCAGCCTTTAACGGTATTATTTGCCTGTACCATCACCCGGGTGGTCTGGAAATGATGACAAACCGCTACCGCGAGAGCATCAGTTGCATCGAAAGAAAGTGGGTCTTCTTTTAATGTAAGAAGTTGTTGCAGCATTTTCCAAACCTGCTCCTTGCCTGCATTACCATTTCCCGTGACCGACTGCTTTACTTTTTTTGGTGAATATTCGGTTACCGGTACGCCGGCCTGAATCGCCGCGGCAATGGCCACACCCTGAGCCCTGCCCAGCTTGAGCATACTTTGTACGTTTTTACCAAAGAAAGGCGCTTCGATAGCAAACTCATGGGGTTTGTATATTTCGATCAGCTCTTCTACTTTCTCGTGAATAAGTTGGAGTCGCTGATAATTATCCTGCCGCGCTGACAATTTCAGCACATGCATGGTTTTCATTTTTACCCCGCCTCCCTTCACTTCGATGATGCCGTAGCCCATCACCAGTGTGCCAGGATCTATGCCGAGGATTATTTTAGCAGGATTTTGCAAGCGGTTGTATTTTTACCGGATTATAACTAGTATAGAGATCAGAACTTCGAAGCCCGAAACTACGAAAACGGGTTGAAATCTTTGAAGTACGATGCCAGTATGCGATTAAATAGTGATCAAAATAAAAAGCTCAGGCGGTTCGTCAATATTTTTTTGGGGCCTGCACTCTTTATCTGGCTTTCCTATTCGGTATATCGGCAAATACGATCGCAGCCTGATCTTGAAACTTCCTGGCAGCATATCCGTCATTCCTTCAACAGTGGCATGTGGTGGAACCTCGCCGCTGTTTTTGTGCTAATGTTGGCCAACTGGTCACTCGAAACGGTCAAATGGAAACTTGCTATTGAAAAGATCCAGAAAATTAGCTTTTTTACAGCCTTCAAAGCGGTGGTATCGGGTGTGTCTTTTTCAGTGACCACGCCCAACCGGGTAGGCGAATACCTGGGGAGGGTGCTGTACATGGAAGAAGGCAACCGGTTAAAAGCGATTTCACTGACGATCACCGGAAGTTTGAGCCAGCTGATTGTAACACTTATCATGGGTTTTGTGGGTTTGATAATCATGCGTCCGGTTATAGAGAATGGCGAACTCGTCACCTCGTTTTGGTATGACATTATACTATATGGTGTAGCGGCCGTAACCCTGATTTTAACACTCTTTTATTTCAGGTTGTCTTTCCTTGTAAGATGGGTAGACAGGCTTCCCGGAAGCAGGAGATATGCCTGGCTCATTGAAACATTAGAGAACTTTAATGCAACTTTACTGTTTCAAATAATGTCTTTATCAGCACTGAGATTCGTTGTATTTATCGTACAATATTATCTCTTGCTCAAGCTTTTTGATGTAGAGGTTTCACTATGGGAAAGCTGGTGGGTTGTCAGTATCTCATTCCTGGTGATGGCGGTCATACCCACGATAGCTTTATTTACTGACCTCGGTTTACGTGGAAAAGTGAGTTTGATGTTGCTGGGACTATTTAGCCAGAACAGTCTTGGTATTAGCCTTACAGCTGTGAGTATCTGGTTTATTAACCTGATCATCCCCGCACTGGCCGGGAGTTTATTGATATTAGGAATTAAAAGAATTTTTAAAAACAACAATGCATCACGGGTTTAGAGCGTTTATGGCATTAATATAGTGGGAGTAACGTATTAACCAGGGCATTAATGATAAACAGATTTGAAATGAATGGAATTTTCAGGTGGTTTGCAATACCGGTATTAGCTTTAATGGCTTTTAGCACCCGGGCGGAAACACATTACCAGGATTCATGTACCATCAAAAATATCTCCTTTAAAGCAGGGGAGAAAGTAACCCTTGCGGTCTATTACGCGGTAGCAGGAGTGTATGTCAACGCCGGCACTGCTACTTTCACCACCACACTCGAAACACTCAACAACAAGCCGGTTTATCATATTGTAGGCGATGGCCGTACCAATTCTTCCTACGACTGGATCTACAAAGTGAGGGATCGTTACGAAACTTATGTGGACACGACCACCATGCAGCCTTTGAAGTTTATACGTAATGTCAATGAAGGTGGGTACAAAAAATACCAGAATGTAACATTCAATAAAACAGCCAATACCGCCATCACCAATGAAGGTGTGTTCAAAGTTCCCTCCTGTGTACAGGATGTAGTAAGCGCGGTTTTTTATGCAAGGAATGTTGATTTCTCAAAACTTCAGCCCAACGATAAGATCGCGTTCGATATGTTTCTCGACAATGAAGTCTTCAACATGTATATCCGCTACCTCGGCCGCGAAACGATCAAGACCCGGTATGGAAAGTTCAGGGCCATCAAGTTCAAACCTCTTTTGATTAAGGGTACCATCTTTGAAGGCGGTGAGAACATGACCGTGTGGGTTACTGACGATGAAAATAAGGTTCCGGTCAGGATTGAAAGCCCCATATCCGTCGGGAAAGTTAAGATCGACATGATGGCGTATGAGAACCTGCGCTATCCCATGACGGCACTTGTGAAAAGACGCTAGATTTCTTCCAGTTTGAAAAATTCTTCCGGCCGGATACCACGTTCTGTCTGCTTCAGATTGCAGCATTCATACACCGGGTCATGCTCGAAGAAGAGAATATAATCTTCTTCGATAGCTTCACGAAGAAAAGATTTTTTTTCGTCGAGTGTAGTCAGTGGAAACATATCATAGGCCATCACGTAGGGCAGGGGGATATGACCCTGCGAAGGAAGAAGGTCGGCCATAAAGACGATCGTTTTTCCTTTATAGCTTAGCTGGGGCAACATCATATCCCGGGTATGTCCGCTCACAAACCGGATATCAAAGCCTTCAGAAAAATTTACGGAGGAAAGCTTTCCTGTTGTTTCACCGGTCTGCCTGGCAGGAGATTTTATAAACTTCAATTGCCCGCTTTCGCTGATGGGCAGAATGTTTTCTTTCAGGAAGGAAGCTTTTTCTCTTTCATTGGGTTCTACGGCCCACTGCCAGTGTGATTCATTGCTCCAGTACACTGCATTGGGAAAAGCTGGTATTAATTTATCAGCTTCCTTTTTTATACTTCCCCCACAGTGATCGAAATGAAGATGTGTGAGGAATACATCCGTGATATCATCGCGGTGAAAGCCATATTTAGCGAGTGATTTATCAAGTGTATCATCGCCATGCAGGTAGTAGTAGCCAAAAAATTTCGCATCCTGTTTATCACCCATACCATTGTCGACAATTATTAGCCGGTCACCGTCTTCAATAAGCAGGCAGCGGAGCGCCCAGGAACACATATTATTTTCATCAGCCGGATTGATCTTATTCCAAATACTCTTGGGTACCACACCAAACATGGCACCTCCGTCGAGTTTAAAATGGCCGGTATTGATCGTATATAAATTCATCAGCTCGTTTTTTAAATAACCTGATCTTGCTTTTTTTGTTTTATCAAAGCACTATAAAGCCATGCCAGCCCGATGCCAAAGAATATGATCAGGGAAAGCACGGAATTTTTCATACTACCGGTAAACTCTTCAATATAACCGAAGCTCAAAATGCCAATCACCAAGGCGATTTTTTCAGTAAGATCGTAATAACTGAAATAGGAAGCGGTATCCTTTGTCTCCGGCATCAGCTTGGAATACGTAGACCGACTCAGGGATTGAATGCCCCCCATCACCAGGCCTACTGCCAGTGCGAGGCCATAAAAACTGAATTCAATGGGTTGCTGATGGGGGCGGAGTTCTTCATTCAACACAGTCAGTTCGCTATCGAGGCTTTTCAGTAAAGCCGTATTCCCCGAACTCGTCGCGTTTTTATGTGCAACTTCAAGAGTCTGTAATTTGTCGTGGTAAACCTGCAGGCCCTCGGCCGCTGTCGCCGTGCGATATGCGGCAATACAAATGAACACCCACAGTACGACTACACCCATCAATACTTTCAGGTTGCCAAAACGGGTGGAAAGCCTGCTCATCACGATGGCGCCGGCAATGGCGACCAACTGGATCAACACAACTGTAATGATGAGTTTACTGTCCTCGAGGTTCAAAAGTTTGCTGCCAAACAAGGTAGCCGCAAGCATTACCGTTTGAACCCCCATGCTGTAAAAGAAAAAGCCACGGAGAAATCTTTTCAGTACCGGCAAATGCCTGACTTCATTGAACACTTTTTTTAATTCAGAAAAACCGTCTTTAAAAACATTTCCTTTCTTCAACACTTTCTTTTCCGGAGCCGGCAGCCTCGCGAAGCTGATCTGTGCAAAGCTTACCCACCAGATACCTACCAGCAAAAACGTGATCTGGGTAGCTTTGGCTTCCTGCCCTTTCATAAAGATCACAAGGGCAAAACCGATCATTTGCATCAGCACACTTCCGGCATAACCAAATGCAAACCCTTTAGCGCTGATACGGTCGCGGTCTTCAGGCCGGGCAATTTCAGGAAGATATGCATTATAAAATACAAGACTGCCCACATAGCCCATCGCTGCCAGCATAAAACATACTATGCCGAATCCCAGGTTTGTTTCATCGAAAAAAAAGAGCAGGCTACAACCCAGGGCTCCCATGTAACAGAAGAATCGCATAAAATTCTTTTTGTTGCCACGTGTATCCGCAATGGAAGTGAGAATGGGATAAGAAATAGCGATGATCAGGTAAGCGGTTGCCAGGATATAATCATAAAGTGAGGAATTCACAAAATCCCTTCCGAGGAATCTTACTTTATCAGATCCCTCGGTGCCTTTAGTAACCGAAATGAAATAGATCGGGAAAAAAGTTGTTGTAATAACGAGGTTGTACACCGAGTTGGCCCAGTCATACATGGCCCAACCGTTCACGACTTTTTTGGGAGCCGTTTGGAGCATACGCAAATGATTTCGGTAAAAATAGGGATTTCACTTTTGCGATACTAAATCAGACCGGCATATAGCAATACCAGCAGGATGATACCGGCGATGATCCGGTACCAGCCAAAGACCTTGAAACCGTACATTTTTAAGTACGAAATAAAAAATCGGATAGCGAGTATAGCGACGACAAAAGCGACAATGTTTCCCACGATAAAAGCGATCGTGTTACCACTGCTTTCCAGTATGATCTCATAACCTCTGCGGGGCACACCTGATTGCTCCCAAACTTTCACAAACAGGGAATGCGCGGAAGCGGCAATCATCGTAGGCACTGCCAGGAAAAAAGAAAATTCAGCCGCAAGATTCCTGGTAAAGCCCTGCTGCATACCACCGATAATGGAAGCAGCGCTACGGCTCACACCGGGGATCATGGCCAGGGTTTGCCAAAGACCTGTCATAAATGCTTTCCCATAAGTTACCTGTTCATCGTTCTCTACACGGGGGTTGTTGAAAGCTTTGTCAATAAAAATTAGAACGATTCCCCCCAACAGCATCGACACTGCTACGATGGTGGGATTTTCGAGCCAGCCATCTATTCTTTCGGAAAATATAAATCCAAGTACCAGGGCGGGTATCACACCTACAACCAGCTTTAAATAAAACTGCCAGCGACGGAAGTCAAAGAATTTCTTCCAGTATAACACCACCACCGCCAGGATAGCGCCCAACTGGATGGCTACTTCAAATAATTTTGTGAACTCCGCTTTGTGTATGCCCAGAAGCGAACTGGCGATTACCATATGCCCGGTAGAAGAAATAGGAAGGAATTCAGTCAGACCCTCTACGATAGCAATGATGATGGCTTCTAAAATAGACATATCGGCGGGCAGTGATTTTGTGGGATCGTCGAAATAAAAAAGCCGATCTAAAAACTTGACCTGTTCAAATTTTCAAACCGGCAAAATAATCTCGGTATCGTTATTATGCTTTTGGTTTTTTAAAGATCGCGTAAACTTCCAGGCCAAGGCCTATCAGAATTAGAATAGGGGCAATGGTGATACGGGTGGTGCTGTAAACTTCGTCTTTATTAAAAACGGAAGGGTCACTGGATTTGCCACCGGCCATCAGAAACATACCGATCGTGATCACGATAGCCCCAATCGCCATCCAGGTATAATTCTCTTTGGAAAATATAGAGGGGGTAGACTTGTTTTCTGCCATTTTCTACAATTTGGTGTCGCAATATAGGGATTTTATATGAGGGCCGCCAGCAAACCAACTCTGGCAACGACTTACACCTTCATATCATTAATAAAGGTCATCCAGTTTCATTTTCAAATATTTCAACACGCTACGATGCGTACTGAAAACGGTAATGCAGATGCCCAGAATGATCAAACCAGCGAAAAGTAAGGCAAGGGTCGTATTGTCGTGAATGGCCTTCATTTCCGGGAGAAGCCGTTCGGCAGCCCAGATGACCAGGATTACCGCCGCGATAGCTATTATTCCGCTGATAGCGCCATTGATCACTGCCCTGATGTTCATCGGTTTGGCGATAAACCACCGGGTGGCACCCACCATCTGCATGGTCTTGATAAGAAAGCGGTTACTAAACATAGCCAGTCGGATGGTATTATCAATCAGGATGATTACCACCAGCGCCAACAGTATTACGATAGCCAGCAGGATCAGGCTGATTCTTTGAATATTTCGGTTCAGGCCCTCAACCAGGGCTTTAGGGTATTCCACATCGCTGACATAGGTTTGCTGTTTAAGGTCGGCCTGGATGGCAGCCAGCGAGTCGCTGTTCATGTATTGCTGCTTCACCTTAAAGTTGATGCTATTGGGAAGCGGATTCGCATCCAGCACTTTGTCCCAGTTTTCATTGCCGTCGCCCAGGTATTTTTTCTTGGCGGCTTCTTTGGTAATAAATTCAATGGTCCTTACATAGGGTTTAGCGGAAATATACTCCATCAGGTCGGCACTGTCTTTTGGGTTCAGATCGCCGCGCAGGTAAGCGCCTACTTCTACGTTTTCTTTGAAATAATTCCCGAGTTTATTGGCATTGATCACAAGCCACCCAATGATCCCCAGCAGGAATAATACCAGCGTTACGCCAAGAATCGACATGAAATAGGATGGTTTGCCACGTTTGCCGTAGCTCTTTCCGGTTTGAGCCATAAATTCGATGTTTTCTGAAATTAACGGATCGCCTCGCCTTTCACTTTGTATGGGAAAACAGCGGGCAGGCAAATTTAACGGATTAAGGGTACAATCAGTATTTTTGCTGCCCATTTAAACGATTGCAACTGCCTGATATTGCCATGTGTAGAATCTATTTTGTTAAAGTTGGGAATGGAGGTGCCAGACACCGCTGTTACATGATTGCAGGCATACTGGATGGTAAATCGTTTCATCATTAAAATAGGAATTAAGCAGTAATGGGTACTTCTGATAAAAAAGGGATGGGCAGCGCGGACGCTTCCGTAACAGGCGCAGAATATAATTTCAGGGAGATAGAAAAGAAATGGCAACAGCAATGGAAAGATGCGAATGCTTACAGGGTAAACAATGAAAGCAGTAAGCCCAAATATTATGTCCTGGATATGTTTCCTTATCCCAGTGGCGCGGGGCTGCATGTAGGCCACCCGTTGGGATATATTGCCAGTGACATTTATGCCCGGTATAAAAGACTGAAAGGTTTTAATGTACTTCACCCGATGGGGTATGACGCTTTTGGCCTGCCTGCCGAGCAGTTTGCCATTGACCATGGTATTCATCCTGCAGTTTCGACAGATGCCAATATCAAAACATTCCGCCAGCAGCTTGATAATATCGGGTTTTGCTTCGACTGGGAACGCGAAGTGCGTACAAGTGATCCAGGATATTATAAATGGACACAATGGATATTTCTACAGCTATTCAATAGCTTTTTCAACAGGCTTACGCGCAAAGCGGAACCTATCGCCAAGCTGATCGCGGCGTTTGAAAAAGAGGGGAGCATACAACACCCAATTCCTAATTCACAACATGCTATTACTTCCTTTAGCGCGGAAGAATGGGTATTATTTGATGAATTCACCCGTGAAGATATCCTGATGCAGTATCGCCTGGCTTATTGCGGAGTGGGTGAGGTAAACTGGTGTGAAGCCCTGGGAACAGTGCTGGCGAATGATGAAGTGATCAACGGTGTGAGTGAACGCGGCGGCTACCCTGTGGTGAAGAAAAAATTGCGTCAGTGGTACCTGCGTATCACCGAATATGCCGACCGCCTGCTCGAAGGTCTCGAAACCGTCGACTTCAGTGATGCGATGAAGGAGATGCAAACCAATTGGATTGGAAAAAGTAGTGGTGCGGAGATTGATTTTGAGGTGAAAGCCCCATCCCAGCCTTCCCCTGAGGGGAAGGAGCAGGCGAGACCTCGCTATCAAACAGCACAACCATCTTTATATAGTAGAACCCGGCTACTGGCAAAAGAGAAAAGAGAAAGTCCTACTCAGGAAGAAACTTTATTGTGGCACAGATTAAAAGGCAATCAAACTGGGTTTCACTTCCGAAGGCAACATATAATTGGTTCTTATCTTGTAGATTTTGCCTGCCTGGAAAAAATGGTAACTATCGAAGTAGATGGAGGGTATCATCATGACCCCAATGTAAAGGAATACGATGACGCCAGATCTGCTTTTTTAAATGAGATTGGATTCACGGAATTCCGCTTTTCAAACCAGGAAGTAAAAACGGACCTGGAGTCGGTTGTTAGGACAATTACAGAACGGCTTTCAACTCTTCCTTCAGTTTCGCGCAAATCGGAGTCTACACAAGTCTCCCCCCCAGGGGGAGATTTAGAGGGGGCCTTGGCGTTAAGGGTCTACACCACCCGTCCCGACACGATCTTTGGCGTCGACTTCATGGTGATAGCTCCCGAGCATGAGCTGGTAGAACAGATCACATCAGCGGAGCAACGTGTATCGGTCGAGGAATATATTGTTTATGTAAAAAGCCGTAGCGACCGGGAGCGCCAGGCTGAGAAAAAGATCACCGGAGTGTTTACCGGCGCCTATGCCATTAATCCTTTTGATGGGAGAGAAATACCGATCTGGATTAGCGAATATGTGTTGGCAGGATATGGAACAGGCGCCATCATGGCCGTGCCCTGCGGTGATGAGAGGGATTTTAAATTCGCCCGACATTTTAATATTCCCATTACCAATATTATCGGCACTCATTTTAATGGTGAGGAAGCCAATCCCACCAAAGATGCTATTCTTGAAAACTCCGGTTTTATTAACGGAATGATCATGAAGGATGCGATTGATGTGGTGATCGATAAGCTTGAGGAAATGGGAATCGGCATCCGGAAGATCAATTACAAAATGCGCGATGCTGCTTTCAGCCGTCAGCGCTATTGGGGTGAACCATTCCCGATCCAATGGAAAAATGGAATCGCCTATCCTCTCGATGAAAAAGAGTTACCGCTTGAATTACCACATGTAGATAGTTATAAACCCGGTCCCGATGGACAGGGGCCTTTAGCAAACATACCCGAATGGGTTTCCAGGGAACTGGAGACGAACACCATGCCCGGATACGCCGGTAGCAGCTGGTATTTCCTGCGTTACATGGATCCGCATAATGACAACTCATTTTGTGATCGTAAAGCTTCGGATTACTGGGGACAGGTGGATCTTTATATCGGGGGCACCGAACATGCCGTCGGACATTTATTGTATAGCCGCATGTGGACCAAAGCCCTTTACGACCTCGGATTCATCGGGCATGATGAACCCTTTAAAAAACTGGTGAACCAGGGCATGATCCAGGGAAGCAGCAGGTATGTATACCGTGTGCGCAACAGCAATACTTTCGTCTCCGAGGGATTAAAAGACAGTTATGATACCGATCAGCTTCATGTGGATGTTAATATCGTTGACGGTCTTGAACTGGATATAGAAGCTTTTAAAAAATGGCGGGATGAATATGCCAATGCCGAGTTTGTCCTTGAAAATGGCAAATATATCTGCGGCACGCTTACGGAGAAGATGAGTAAGCGTTTGTACAACACTGTCAATCCCGACGACCTGGTCAGCCGGTATGGAGCAGACACCTTCCGCATGTATGAAATGTTTCTTGGACCAGTAGAAATGAGTAAACCCTGGGATACAAAAGGTATCGAAGGGGTACATCGTTTTT
>JAEYVW010000426.1 GCA_023429365.1 Bacteroidota bacterium | reverse complement strand
GGCCAGTTCCTTACGGGCAATATTATCAGCACAGGTTGCGCCAACGGCACCGGCACCTACAACGGTTACTTTCATGAACGAAAAAATTTTTTGGTGAGGAAATGATCTGCCGGCCAGCCGGCAGATTTTGAGTTGCAAAGGTATTAGAAACTTCCTGTTTTATGCTTTCTCGATTTCCGGTTATTTCTTCAACTCCTCGATCACCTTTTCGATAGGCATAGCCCCCGAAAATACGGAGATCAGCTCTTTTTTGCGATTATAAAATGCCAGGAAAGGCAAATTATGGATATCGAAAAATACGGGCAGCATATAGGCTTCGTCCTTGCCCACAATAATGTTACCGAACCGATCAAGGCCGTACTGTTGGTAAAACTCCCGCATCTGGTCGAAATCACGGGTGGTCGACAGCACCAACTGTGTTTTGTCAAAAGACTTAATATTTTTAATGATCTCCTCCATCTCATGCTGGCAGTGTTCACAATCCGGGCTAAACAGCATGAGCATAACCGATTTTTTCTTATCCAGGTTTTCCTTGGTAAAATATGTGCTGCTGTCGGTCAACAATATTTTAAAGGGCGGCACGCTGGGAAAGCGTTTGTAGGGTGGCTGAGGAGCATCCTGCGCGATGGTGAATAAAGCAGTGGAAAATGCTGTCAGGAAGAGTAATGAATATTTCATGCCGCAAAGAAACGACTTATGCATGACTGAAACCCGGTTTTAACAAGATGGAGAATCCTTTAAAGTCCACCACTTTGATGGCCCTATATCAATCAAAAGCATAGCTTCCTGAATATAATATTACCAAGTTCAAAAAATAAAATTTTGCCGATTTACGAAACTTTCGTAGATTTACGAAAACTTCGTAGATATGGAGAAACTCACACCTGCAGAAGAAGCCACCATGCAGGCCGTATGGCAAACAGGGGAGGGTAACGTAAAAGCTTTTATGGAAAATATGGATGAACCCGCTCCTTATACAACAGTAGCCTCCACCATTAAAAATCTCGAGAAAAAGGGTTACCTGAGCAGCCGGCTGATCGGAAATGCTTATTTCTACAAACCACTGGTATCGGAAGACGAGTATAAGAAAAAGTATCTCGGCTCGGTGGTGAAGGAATATTTTGATAATTCTTACAAAGAACTGGTTAGTTTTTTCGTGGAACAAAAAAAACTCTCAGCAAAGGAATTGAAAGAGATCCTGGATTTGATCGAAAAGAAAATGTGAGAACAGAGTTTCAAACTATCAGCAATTAATTTTTGATTTATGCCCATATTATTTCAATACCTGCTTAAAGTCTCAATCTGCCTGGCGATAGTGTATATCTTTTATCAACTGGTTTTACGCAGGCTTACTTTTTATAATCATAACCGATGGTACCTGTTTGGATATTCCATATTGTCCTATTTTATTGCTTTGATAAATATCGGACCTATTCTTTCTGAGAATGCCGACGATGGATATGCTTTGCTCAAAATGATGCCCTCCCTGGATAGCCTGTCTACGGTATCAGTTTCAGCATCCGTTGCTGAGGATGGAGCAGAATGGTCAGCCTGGCACTGGCTGTCAATAGTGATGGCTGCCGGTGTGGTTTTGCTGGCTATGCGGTTGTTCATCCAGTTAAGATCTTACCAGCGAATAAAGGCCGGTGCAAAACTGGTAAGTGAAGATGGCGTACGCTTTTACCAGGTCAATGGGAGCATCATTCCGTTTTCATTTGGGAATTCGATCTATGTCAACCAACGACTGCACACCAGCGACGAATTGAAAGAGATCATTCGTCATGAGTTTGTACATGTGAGGCAAAGGCACACCGTGGATATTATTTGGAGCGAGTTGCTTTGCATCCTTAACTGGTATAATCCTTTTGCATGGCTGATCAAAAAGGCGATGCGACAAAACCTCGAGTTTATTGCCGACAATAAAGTGATCTCAGACGGGATCGACAAGAAAAAATATCAGTACCTGCTTCTCAAAGTGATTGGCAACAATCATTTTAGCATAGCCAGTCAATTCAATTTTACATCACTAAAAAAAAGAATTATCATGATGAATAAAATCAAAACTGCAAAAGTGCACCTGTTGAAATTTCTTTTCATACTTCCACTTCTGGCAGTTATCCTGGTTGCTTTTCGCAATGCTCCTGCACGCCAATCACAGGATGTTCAGGCCTACGAGACGACGGATTACGAAACTTTATTTACCGCTGCGCTTTCGGACACAGTACCAGGTAAACTAAATAAACTTGAAAAAGCAAAGGCCCCGTTGCCGCCAGCCGCTCCGGATATAACAGCTCCGGTCGCCCCAGCGCGTCCACCTGCGGCGGTAGAAACTACATCATCTGATGTGGCTCCCGCCAGGCCGCCTGTGCCTGCGGGAACTATATCACCCGTTACCCCGGCCCAGCCTCCAGCCCCCGTGAAAACTACACGCCCGGTCATAAATATCGTGCAAAGAGTATCCATGGATACCAGTGAAAAGCCACTTATTATTGTGGCTGGAGAAGAATGGCCATCTCACCTGGATATAAACCTAATCGATGCGAGCAGGATTAATAAGTTGGAAGTCTTAAAGGGTGAGTCTGCCACCAGTAAATATGGTAATAAAGGAAAGAATGGCGTGATATTGATCGATATAAAGCCCGGCGGCACAGAGATGAAGGTGCGATCGGGGGTTGAATTATTACAACCTGTATTTTATCTCAACGGGAAAAAGGTTACCCGCCAGGCCATCGAACTAATCGATCCTGTGAAGATCAAATCCGTTGATGTGCTGAAAGGAGAAAAAGCTGTAGACAAATACGGTGACGAAGGCAAAAATGGGGTGATCGAGATCGCGATACCCCAACCTGCTGGAACTATCAGGCAGGTGAAGAAGCCAGTGACACATGCCTGGGATATTCAGAAAATCGTGGAGAACGGGAAGAAAAAAGATAATTGTTAGCCTTACAATGTTTGAGTTCTGGCCGGGAAGAAGGGAAGGCGGGAAGGATAAGTTTTTTAATGATACAAGCCCAACAGGAATTTCTGTTGGGCTTGTATCATTTGATACGGATTTTCCGTGTTCACCGTGTGTACCTCTGTGCCCTCCGTGTCCTGATTTTGGTCACGGAGGGCTCGAATTATGGCACGAGGAGCACAGAGTTTTTCATTCGTGAAATTCGTGCAATTCGTGGCTCCCATTCCCTATCTTTGCCGCCTCAAAAAAGATTTATCACTAGCTTATGGCTCGCAGCTCGCGGCTATCAGCTCAAAGCTAAATGTATGGCAACAACAGCAGACATCAGCCGTGGCCTTATCATCAAACTGGATGGCAGTTTGTATTCCGTCGTGGAATTTGGAGAAAATAAGACAGCCCGTGCGGCAGCGAAGGTATGGGCCAAACTGAAAGGTGTTGACAACAACCGGTCGATCGAAAAAACCTGGAACTCAGGTGATGTGATACACCCCGTTCGCGTAGAAAGAAAGGACTACCAATTCCTGTATAAAGACGATACGGGGTATAATTTCATGGATAATGAAACCTTTGAACAGGTAGCCGTACAGGAGAACCTGGTAGACGCACCGCAATTTCTAAAAGAGGGACAAACAGTCTCGCTCCTGATCAATACAGAAACAGAATTGCCCATGAGTGTGGAACTGCCCGATAAGATCGCTGTTCTGGTGACATACACAGAACCAGGTCTGAGAGGCGATACCGCTACCCGCACCCTTAAGCCCGCCACCATAGAAACAGGGGCTACGGTGAATGTACCCTTATTCGTGAACGAAGGGGAAATGATTCGTATCAACACCAAGACCGGTGAATACCTGGAAAGAGTAAAATAACCCTTACGTCCTTTTATAGCAAAATGGCCCAAATTCCCCTGATTTTGGGCCATTTTTGGTCAAAAACCGCCGGATTTTGGCCAAAACGGCTAAAATTCTTGATAATCTGAATTCGATTTCCTTACCTTAGCCGTCCATTTCCGTCATAAACTAAACTGTCTATTAAATTGAAAAACATGGACTTCAAACAAATCCAGGAATTGATCAAAATGGTCAATAAATCAAACATCGGTGAATTGACCATTGAGCAAAAGGATTTTAAAGTGACCATAAAACAAAAGGAAGAACATATCACCCAGGTTTTATCGGGTCCGTCAGGTAGCGCTTTTAATGCGCCTGCCCAGGTAGCGGCACCGCCACAGCCCATATCATTACCACCTGCTCCGGCTGGCGAAAAGTCTAAATCCGCTGCCGAGACGCCCGCCTCCAACCTGGTTACCATCAAAAGCCCCATGATCGGTACCTTCTACCGCAAATCAGCACCCGACAAACCCAACTTTGTAGAACCGGGAGATGAGGTTTCAAAAGGAAAAGTGGTTTGCATCATTGAAGCCATGAAACTTTTCAATGAAATTGAAAGTGAAGTAAGTGGAAAGATCGTGAAGGTTTTGGTTGAGGATGCTTCTCCGGTTGAATATGATCAGCCGTTGTTCCT
>JAEYVW010000292.1 GCA_023429365.1 Bacteroidota bacterium | reverse complement strand
TTGCATAGCTGCACGAGGGAGCAGTCAAAACCATTTGTGACCAGTACATTCTTCCAGTTGTCCGAACTGTTACCATTTGCAACCAGTTGTTTTATTTCTTTGGTTGTAAGTTGACGGTATTGATTGGCGTTTGGATTCTGAATATTCCTTAAGTAATACTCATCTTTCCCCTTGGGTATATAGGTTTGATCAATGAAATCGTATCCTAAACCGGAAATTGGTGTTTTTGTGATTTGATTCATACACGGACTGCCACTTGGGCAATGTTTTTTGCTAAAGGTTAGGTTTAAGATCAATTGGGTACGGACGAAAGCGATGGACTATTCCACTGTCACAGACTTGGCAAGGTTGCGGGGTTTGTCGACATCACAGCCTTTAGCCACACCAATATAGTAAGCCAGAAGTTGTAGCGGAACGACACTGAGCATGGGAGCCAGGATCTCATCTGCTTCAGGTACCACCATCACATCGTTGGACAGTTCTTTCGAATGGTCGTCACCTTCTGTGATTACCGAAATCACTTTGCCCTTTCTTGCTTTGATCTCCTGCATATTGCTAACGATCTTTTCGTGGTATGAATCTCTGGTAGCCACAAATACGACCGGAAGTGTTTCATCAACCAGGGCGATCGGTCCGTGTTTCATTTCAGCGGCAGGATAGCCTTCGGCGTGAATGTAGGAGATCTCTTTCAATTTGAGGGCACCTTCCAGTGCCACCGGGAAGTTATAGCCCCTTCCGAGGTAAAGAAAATCGCGGGCATCTTTATATTTTTCAGCAAGGTTTTTTATCTGTTCGCTGCTTTTTAATATCCAGGCAACTTTTTCCGGGATTTCATCCAATTCATTTAATAGATGTAGGTATCGTTCCTGTGAGATGCTTCCTTTCAGGTGAGCTACTTTCAATGCGATCATGGTCAATACGGCAAGTTGGGCGGTGAAAGCCTTAGTACTTGCTACTCCGATCTCAGGTCCGGCGTGAGTGTATGCACCACCGTGCGAAACACGTGCGATGGAAGAGCCCACCACATTCACGACACCCAGGATAATCGCGCCTTTTGATTTCGCTGTCTCAATCGCTACCAGCGTATCAGCCGTTTCGCCACTTTGAGACACTGCGATGATCACATCGCCTTCTTCGATCACAGGATTGCGATAGCGAAACTCGGAGGCATATTCCACTTCCACATTGATGCGGCAAAGTTCTTCGAACACATATTCTGCAACCAGTCCTGCATGCCAGCTCGTGCCACAGGCGATGATGACGATACGCCTGGCCTTCATGATCTGTTCGGCGTATTGCTGTATACCGCTCATTGTTATTGTACCCGCTGCTGCATCCAGTCGGCCCCGCAGGCAATCGTGGATAGTGCGCGGTTGTTCAAAAATTTCTTTAAGCATGAAGTGATCAAAACCACCTTTCTCGATTGCTGCCAGTTCCAGGTCCAGTTTCTGAACATAGGGTGTGATCTTTTCATTGCCGAGATTTTTTAAGATCAGTTCATCGGGCCTGATGATCGCCAGTTCGTAATCATTTACATAAACCACTTCTTTTGTATACTCCAGCATGGGGGAGGCGTCGGAACCCAGAAAATGTTCACCTTTACCAATGCCTATGACCAGTGGACTGCCTTTTCGCGCGGCAATGATGGTTTCGGGATCAGCTTCATCCATTAATAAAATCACGTAAGCGCCGACAACTCTTTTGAGGGCAATGCGGACGGCTTCCTCAAGTGAACAGTCATTTTTTGTTTTGATCTCTTCAATAAAGTTTAGCAGGACTTCGGTGTCGGTGTCGCTCTTGAATTGATACCCTTTATTGATAAGCTCATTTTTGAGCGCGGCATAGTTTTCTATGATACCGTTGTGGATCATGGCAAGCTTACCACTGGCTGATACATGCGGGTGTGCATTGCAATCACTGGGTTCACCATGGGTAGCCCAGCGGGTATGACCAATGCCGGCATGGGCATGTAGTTTTTTGCCAACGATCGATTCTTCAAGCTCGGCAACCTTACCTTTTTTCTTATAGACATTCAGCCCATTCCCGTTTTGGAGCGCTACGCCGGTACTGTCGTAGCCTCTATACTCCAGCCGTTTAAGGCCTTTTATAATGATGGGGTAAGCTTCCCTGGGGCCGGTATAACCAACTATTCCACACATAGAGAGATTCAGATTTTAGGCGGTAAAGATAGATATATATTTATGTTGTGCAAACGGTTGTTCAGCTGCAAAAACCGGAGCTTTAGGAAGACGATATTTTCTGTGCCTTATAACTTACAGCAGCGAACCGCTCAGCAGGAGATAGGCGACCGTGAAATAGATCAGCAATCCTGTTACATCTACAAGGGTTGCCACAAAAGGGGTTGAGGAAGCGGCGGGGTCGGCACCCAGCCTTTTCAGGAACAGGGGCAGCATAGAACCCATTAGTGATCCCCATAATACAATTCCCATCAGTGACAGGCCAACCGTAAATGCGATGCGCAGGTAATGGACGCCAAAGGTTTCAGGCGATACCAGGTTCCAGCCGGTTATGACGAGGATGCCCAAAGTGCAAATCGTAAGACCAAGCATGAATCCGGAAAAAATTTCCCGCCGCATGATCCGCCACCAATCCACGAGTGTGACCTCCCCCAGGGCCATGGCCTGTATAATCAGGGTGGATGCCTGAGAGCCGCTGTTCCCACCACTTGAAATGATCAGGGGAATAAAAGTGGCAAGGATTACCACTTTTGCGATCTCATCCTGGAACTGCTGCATCGCGAAAATGGTTAGCAGCTCTCCAAAAAACAGGATGACCAGCCAGATGATCCTTTTTTTATAAAGGCTCACGATTGGCATTTCAATATAAGGTTCTTCCAGGGCAGAAGTACCCCCCATTTTTTGCATGTCTTCACTAAATTCCTCGCCGGCTACCCAGAGTATATCATCAATAGTTACGATACCCAGGAGTTTATTAGTATTGCTGACAACCGGCAAGGCTACGCGGTTGTTCATTTTAAAAATCTCACTGGCACTTTCCTGGTGGTCAAAAGCATTGAGGGCCACGACACGTTCATCCATCAGTTCAGATACTTTTTTATCCGGCGGGTTTAGGATAAACTCATTGATGCGAAGGTCATCGAGCAATTCACCCTTCTCATTGATCACGTAGATCACATTGATCGTTTCACTGGTCTTGCCATACTTGCGGATCGTTGCAAACACTTCTTCGATGGTGTTGTGTGGGTACACATAAACATAGTCTGGTGTCATCAGACGACCGATACTGTCCTCGGGATAGCCTAAAAGTGAAAGGGTGATCTTTCTTTCCTCGGGATCGAGTAGTTTGATGAGTTCGCGTACAGCCGTGCCAGGAAGCTCTTCCAGGAAGTCGGTACGGTCATCGGCAGGAAGTTCGTTCAGCAGTGAAGCGATCGTATTGGGTGGTAGGGTCTGGATAATCCGCTTCTGTGTGGGGAATTCAAGGATCTTGAATACACTGGCCGCCCGGTGCACCGACATATTGGCGATGATCTGGCTTTCATAATCTGGGAATTCATATACGAGTTCCACCACATCACTGATGTTCTGATGGTTCAGAAAATCCCGGATCTGCAGTTTATCTTCCGTCTGGATTACAGACTGGAATTGTTCATTCAATGTGGGTTGTTCCAGCTCCAATGACATAGGCCAAAAATACGAGTACAAATTCAGAACTGCGGCACCTACATTTGTATTGTGGTGAAATGAACGATTTTCGTGCCTGATTACATAAACCATGATTTTACCCTTTATTTTTATCGCCCCCACTGCTGGTATGGGCAGGGGTATGTTCACCTCCGAGCCAATTGCAGCCGATACGGTCATTGAGATTTCCCCCGTGATTGTGATGACTGCCGAGGACAGGTTACTTCTCGATAAGACCCTGCTACATGATTATATTTTTGAATGGGGGGAAAAGAAAAAACAATGTTGTATGGCACTGGGATATGTTCCCATTTACAACCATTCTTACAAGTCCAATTGCGAATATGAAATGGATTACGAAAATGAATTGATCCGCATCAAAACAGTAAGACATATTAAGGCAGGAGAGGAATTGTTCATCAACTACAATGGCAACTGGAATGATAGCAAACCCATTTGGTTTGACGCACGATGACTTTGAAAAAAGCCGACACCAGGCCGCTTTTATCCTGAAATTTTATTGAGACTTGTTTTCGACCAAATTCCAAATTACTAATCCCTAATCCCCAATTACCGACTCCTCACTTAAGCATGCTCTTAATCTCCTGTAGCTTCAGCAATGCTTCCACCGGGGTCAGGCGGTTTATATCCGTGCTATCCAGCAATTTCCTGATCTCTTCAAAAGTTTCGCTATGTGCATCAAAAATGGAAAGTTGCATTTGAGGTAAACCCAGGTTTTTGACCTTATCTCTAATGTCTCCAACCCTTGTAGCGGCCTGTTTATCGGCATCAGAGTCCCCGTCACCGTTCCCGACATGTTTAGACTCCAGTTGCGACAGGATCTCATTTGCCCGGTCGATCAGTCCCGGAGGCATACCCGCCATTTTTGCCACGTGAATACCAAAGCTGTGTGTGCTTCCACCAGGAGCCAGTTTGCGAAGAAATATGATCTTGTTCCCAATTTCCTTGTTGGTGATATGGTAGTTCTTTATTCGTCCGAGTTTTTCCTCCAGTTCGTTGAGTTCATGATAATGTGTTGCGAACAGCGTAAGCGGCTGTTGCGGGGTATTGTGTAGATATTCCGCGATGCTCCACGCAATCGATATTCCATCGTAAGTGGATGTACCACGCCCGATCTCATCCAGCAGGATCAGGCTTCGTGGCGTGACATTATTGATGATCGAAGCGGTCTCATTCATCTCAACCATGAAGGTGGATTCGCCTCCACTAAGATTATCCGAGGCGCCAACGCGGGTAAATATTTTATCAGTAAGTGGGATCCTGGCTTCGGTGGCGGGCACAAAACTTCCCATATGCGCCATCAAAGTGATAAGCGCTGTCTGGCGTAGCAAAGCACTTTTACCACTCATATTCGGTCCGGTCAGGATGATGATCTGCTGATCGGTTTTGTTTAACTCAAGATCGTTGTGGATGTAGCTTTCCCCGGTTGGCAGGTATCGTTCTATTACAGGGTGGCGGCCTTCTCTTACCTGCCATTCCACACCGGTATGTAATACCGGTTTCTTGTATTGGAATTGCAACGCGTTTTGGGCAAAACAGCAAAGACAATCCAGTATGGCGACAATATTACCGTTGTTTTGGACTGCTGCGAGGTAATCAAACAATTCGTTGAGAAGTAAATCATACAACTGCAATTCCAACCGGAGAATTTTTTCCTCTGCACCCGTTATCTTTTCCTCATAATCTTTTAACTCGGTTGTAATAAATCGTTCTGCGTTGGCCAGTGTCTGTTTGCGCATCCACTCAGGCGGAACTTTGTTCTTGTGCAGGTTGGTCACTTCGAGGTAATAACCAAAAACATTGTTGAAGCCAATCTTTAAAGAATTGATCCCTGTTTTCTCGATCTCTTTTTGTTGCAGTTGCACCAGGTATTCCTTACCTGAGTGTGAGATTTTTCTAAGTTCATCCAGTTCGCTATTCACACCGGCATTGATCATCCCACCTTTAGCGGCAATGGCCGGTGGGTTGTTGACAATTTCCAGGAATATCTTTTCGCCGATATAAGGACAGGGGTTGAGGGCATCACCCAGTCGCTTCAGGTATTCATTCTCGGAACCTGCACAAAGTTCTTTAATGATGGCTACCTGCTGCAATCCCTTTGCTAGTTGTAATATTTCTCGTGGATTGATCCGTTTAGTAGGTATTTTAGAAACGAGCCGTTCGATGTCTCCACATTGCCGGACGGCATGCGAAATTTTGTTACGGAGATCCGTTTCTTTTATCAAAAACTCGACCAGGTCCAGGCGTTCGTTGATCTTGTTGATGTCTTTCAACGGAAAAATGATCCAACGCTTCAGCAGGCGTGCTCCCATGGGCGACACCGTATTATCCAATACATTTAATAAAGTATGCTGGCCTTCCTCGCTGGTCCAGTTGGCAGTGGCTGGTATCAGTTCGAGGTTGCGGATGGTAAAACGATCCATCCAAAGAAAATCATCACGGTCGATGCGTTGCAGTGACGTGATATGCTGGAGATTGGGATGCTCTGTGTCTCTCAGGTAATGGATGATAGCACCGGCGGCTATCAGGCCATTGTCAAGATCGTCTACACCAAATCCTTTCAGGGAATGAGTCTGGAAATGTTTTAACAGGGTGTCTTCCGCATATACATTATCGAATATCCATTCGTCAAGGGTGTATGTATATATCTTACCGCCAAACCATTCCTTGAAATTCTTTTGCTTATGTCTTTGAAAGATTACCTCCGCAGGTTTGAAACTTTGAAGCAGCTTGTCCGCGTATTCACGGTCACCTTCCGCGACCAGGAATTCTCCGGTTGAAATATCCAGGAAAGCGAGACCAAACATTTCATTTTCTGCAAAGTGAACTCCTGCCAAAAAATTATTACTATGATGTTCGAGCAATTTGTCATTGAGCGCTGTACCTGGCGTCACCATTTCCGTCACACCTCTTTTTACAACACCTTTGGCCTGTTTGGGATCTTCCAGTTGATCACAGATGGCAACACGGTAGCCAGCCTTTACAAGTTTGTGGAGATATGTGTCGAGAGCATGATGTGGGAAACCAGCTAGTTCCATTGAGGATGCCGCGCCGTTATTTCGTTTGGTTAGAGTAATACCCAAAACCCTTGAGGCAATGACCGCATCTTGTCCGAAAGTTTCATAAAAGTCGCCGACACGAAACAGCAGAATGGCATCCGGGTATTTTTGTTTGATGGCCCGGTGCTGCTGCATCATAGGTGTTTCGTCTGTTTTGATCTTCGCCATATCCTGTACCCGACTGGGGAGTGGCAAAAATAAGGAAGTGCAGGGGGAACCCCAGCGTGAAAACAACGGGCGTGAATAACTGGTAAAACTGCGGGCATAACTAAAAAAGTATAATTTAACGCCTTGTTTCGTGGCAGTTTAGCCAAACAATCTTTAGCTTAGGATTTCCAGAAATGAATCGAGATGAAAAAAATCCTAAAGTCCATTCTGCTTTTATTGTTAGCCATCATTCTTTTGTTTACCATCTATGCGTTTGCAAGTGGCAGAACGTACCTGTTCAAGGCTATCATCTACAACTTTGCCGATATCGATGACTATACCATATTTGATAACAATACAGTCGCAGCGGGTACGGCACAACCCTGGCCTGTTTCCGGTTCCTACAATAAAGTAAATATTCCTGGTGAACTCGATCAGCTGTTGCGTTCACTAAAAACAGTGGGACTTGTGGTTATAAAAAACGATTCCCTCTTGTATGAGAACTATTGGGATGGTTATAATGATTCTTCCTATTCAAATTCATTCTCTGTTGCTAAAAGCATCACCAGCTTATTGATTGGCGTTGCTATTAAGGAGGGTAAAATCAACTCCGTCGATGAGCCTGTCAGTAATTACCTTCCGGAGTTCGGGGAAGGCCTGGGAGCCAAGCTTCTGATCAGGCACCTGCTCACGATGAGCAGTGGCAGTGACTGGGATGAGTCTTATGCCAATCCCTTATCGGTTACAACAGAATCATATTATGGAACTGATTTATACAAGACAGCTACCGGTGTAAAAATTGTGCGGGAGCCGGGTACTTACCATAGCTATAAATCAGGCGATACAGAATTACTTGGTCTTATTCTTACCAGAGCAACCGGCAAATCAGTGAGTGAATATGCGTCGGATGTTTTGTGGAAGCCCCTGGGGGCAGAGCATCCGGCAAAATGGAGCCTTGATAAAAAGGGCGGTTATGAAAAATCGTTTTGTTGTTTCAATACCAATGCCCGGGATTTTGCCAGGATTGGGCAATTGATGCTGGACAGTGGACGGTGGAAGGGGCAGGCGATCATCGATTCGGCATATTATATACAATCCATCACGGCCTGCGGAATTCCAGACGAGGGTGAGACGCCCTGTGATTATTATGGATATCAATGGTGGATCTATCCCAATGTTCCGGGAGTATTTTATGCCAGGGGGATCCTGGGACAATATGTTATAGTAATACCATCAAAGGAAATTGTCATTGTCAGGCTGGGTCATAAGCGTTCCGAAAATTATGTAGATGGTGCGCCGAAGGAGGTCGGAGAACTGATCAACTGGGGAATGGGATTGTAGTTGGATGCGGCCGCTGTTATAACATTATATTCCTTATTCACTTCCTTAATTTTGCGCCATGCGAAAACTAAGCATGGAAGAACTGGGCCGTAAATCAGTGGATGAATTCAGGAATTCGCCCAAAAACCCGGTGATCGCGATTTTGGAGAACGTCAGAAGCGCTTACAACGTGGGAAGTGTATTTCGTACGGCCGATGCCTTCCTGATCGAGGCCATTTATCTGACGGGTTATACTGCCCGGCCACCACACAAAGAGATCAAAAAAACTGCACTGGGTGCGGAAGAGACTGTTGACTGGAAGCATTTTGCCAATGCAAAAGAGGCAATATCAGAACTGAAGCAAAACGGCTATACTGTTTTTGCGGTGGAGCAGGTGGAGAAAAGCATTTCGCTTGAGAAATTTGATAGCGACGGAAAGATTGCTGTCGTATTTGGTAATGAAGTGACAGGCGTAGAGCAATCAACCATTGCACAGTGCGACGGGTGCATAGAAATTCCTCAACTGGGTATGAAACACTCGCTCAATATTGCCACCGCGGCTGGAGTTGTATTATGGGAACTGGTGAGGAAAAGGCTGGTATAAAATGGTGAAAACACCGTAAGGGATTGAAGTTATTTTCATTCATTTGAGTTTTGAAAGGCGGCAAGCCGGTCGCAATTTGCGACCGGCTACGGTATACATTTTAGGTCAAAAAACCGGTTCAATAGCCTTTGTATTTGTTTTAGTTTTCATGGGAAGCAGGACAGGCGGTCGCAAATTGCGACCGGATTAAGTTAATGTTTATGGCAAAGCGAATTGTTGTTCCTTACGAGAAGATCGACCGGCCATACTGCTTATCCGAAACAAACGTGTGATGCTGGATGCAGACCTGGCGCTGGTTTTTGGCACTACTACCAAGCGACTCAATGAGCGGGTTAGGAGAAACACAGACCGGTTTCCCAGCGATTTTTTCTTTCAACTGACGAAAGAGGAGAAGGACTGGGCGGTCGCAAATTGCGACCACCTCGGGCAGCTGAAATTCTCAACGGTGAATCCTTACGCGTTTACTGAACATGGCACCATTATGCTGGCAGCAATACTGAACACCCCGGTGGCGGTTGAAGCAAGTGTAGCGGTTGTACGCGCTTTTGTAAAACTGAGGGAGATATTGTCGCAAAACAAAGATCTTGCGAAAAAGATAAGTGAAATGGAAGGCAAATATGATAACCAGTTTAAGGTGGTTTTTGACGCTATCCGGAAATTAATGCAATTGCCGCCCAATGAAAAACGGGCGAGGATCGGGTATAGAAGGTCAAATGAAAAAGATTAGGATTAACCGGCAGGAATAAAATCATTATTTATTACTCTTAGATTTGCATGATGAACACTGTCAAAAGCTATCTCTCCCTTATAAAATTTTCTCATACGATCTTCGCTATGCCCTTTGCATTGATTGGATTTTTCATCGCACTTCAGACGCTGGCAGGAACCGGGTACAACGATGGACAATGGAACCTGCACAAAACCGTTGCGCTAAAAATGGATATTGAAGCTGGTAACTTGCTTTTTTCTGAGGATTCTTTGGTTGCCCGGCTGGCTATGAATGATGCAACAATACTTACTGTCGCTAAATACTTTCTTTTGGTCATTCTCTGTATGATCTTTGCCCGTAGTGCGGCGATGGCTTTTAACCGTTATCTTGACCGGAGTTTTGATGCAAAAAACCCCAGGACTGCTATTCGTGAGATACCGGCCGGTATTCTGCAGGCCAACAACGTTTTACTTTTTACCCTCATTAATTGTGTATTGTTTATCGTCTGCACATTTTTTATCAACCGGCTTTGTTTTTACCTGTCGCCTATCGCCCTGCTGATTGTATTGGGGTATAGTTACACCAAGCGGTTTACACCGCTCTGTCATTTGGTACTCGGGCTGGGTCTCTCTCTTGCACCCATTGGTGCATACCTGGCTGTTACAGGACAATTTTCCCTGTTGCCGATCCTTTTTTCGCTGGCCGTTATTTTCTGGGTCAGCGGTTTTGATATTATTTACGCGCTGCAGGATGAGGAATTTGATAAATCGCAAAACCTGTATTCCATCCCGGCAAGCCTGGGTAAGGCAAAAGCACTGCGGGTATCTGAACTGTTGCACGTTTTAAGTGCAGTTTGTGTGATCATCGCGGGGTTGTACGGTGGTTTTGGATGGCTGTACTGGATCGGTATCGCGGTGTTCGCCGGGATGTTACTATATCAGCATTCTATTATTAAACCCAGCGACCTGCGAAGGGTAAATCTCGCGTTCATGACTGCAAATGGAATCGCAAGTGTAGTATTCGCTGTATTTGTTATTGCCGACCTGTTCGTTAATTAGCGAGATCCAGTTTAACCACGGCGGGCACGGAAGACTCAGCGATTGATCCCAATACTGACAGTCGCTTCGTATAAGTTATACTTAACTTAGCACCGAAATCATCACTATGCCCCGAATCATTGCTATCGACTATGGACTAAAAAGAACCGGCCTTGCCATCACCGATCCTTTGCAAATTATTGCCACCGGGCTTACAACCATAGAATCGAAGCAGCTGATCCCTTTTCTCAAAGACTATTTTTCGAAGGAACAGGTGGAACTGATCATCATCGGAGAACCCAAAAACTGGGATGACAGCGACACCCATGCCACGCCCCTGGTGGAAAAATGCATCCAGGAGTTGAAAAAGAACTTCCCTTCCATACCCATTCAGCGTGTCGACGAGCGCTACACTTCCAAAATGGCAAAAGATGCAATGCTCGAAATGGGACTTAAAAAGGCGCAGCGTCGCAACAAGGCCCTGGTCGATGAGATTGCCGCCACTATTATGCTCCAGGAGTATATGAGAAATAGTTAAAGCTCGGTACACGGGTAGGTAAATCTGCCGATATGGCCTAAATTTGCAGCCTGGATTAGCACCAGTAATCAACTTTTAAACTCGTCAAATTGATCTTTCCGATAGTAGCCTATGGTCACCCGGTTTTAAGAAAAGTGGCCACCGATATTGATCCCGATTATCCCGGTCTGCCCAAACTGATCGAGGATATGTGGGAAACCATGTATGCCAGTGCGGGAGTCGGGCTCGCGGCACCGCAGGTGAACAA
>JAEYVW010000277.1 GCA_023429365.1 Bacteroidota bacterium | reverse complement strand
TTCCCCGAAGACGCTTTGCAACTCGACAAGCTGGCTAAAGAAAAGCAGGTGACCGTCATTACCGACTGCGGTGTGGCCCCGGGTATGAGCAATTTTATTATCGGTCGGTACAACGAGGAAATGAATGTGAACCGCGTTGAATGTTACGTTGGCGGGCTGCCAAAAGAAAAAAAACCCCCTTTTAATTATAAGGCACCTTTCTCCCCGATAGATGTGATCGAGGAATACACTCGTCCTGCTCGATTGGTCGAAAACGGACAACTTGTTACCAAGCCAGCCCTGAGCGATCGCGAGATCATGTGGTTTGACAAAGCAGGTGAGCTGGAAGCCTTCAACACTGATGGGCTTCGATCATTGATCTATACCATGAAGCATATCCCTGATATGAAAGAGAAAACCCTTCGCTTTCCGGGGCATATCGACCTGGTGATCGCTTTGCAACAGGCGGGCTTTTTCGAAACTACGCCGATCCGCGTTAAAGATATCTCGATCAGCCCGCTTGAGATTACTTCACAGATCCTGATCAATGACTGGAAACTGCAACCCGGCGAGGAAGAATTTACCGTAATGAAAGTAATTGTGGCGGGGGAAAAAGATGGCTCACCTAGATCTATCGTTTATGATCTTTATGACGAATATGACCGCGCCAGCGACACATCATCCATGTCGCGCACGACAGGCTATACCTGTACGGCAGCCGTAAACCTTTTGGTAAATGGATTATTTAATGAAAAAGGCGTATTCCCTCCGGAACTGGTCGGAAAACATAAAGCCTGTTTTGATTTTGTGATTAGTTACCTGGCCGAACGCGGGGTAAATTGGGTTAGCCACGAATTGTACGAATGACACAAATAATTAACTTCCGGAACATTTAGCCACGAATTGCACGAATGACACGAATTGAGGCCTGCCCCGATCATTAATTCCTAGGCGTTTATAAACGCATTGTTCGTGATCAAAAATTCACCTATAAACATGCTGTAGAAGGTTTAACGAGGTTTTCAGCCATTTTAAACATTAGCGGGAGAATTATTGTTATTTTTGCAGTCCTAAAAAGCGAGATTATGATTAAGACCGGAAGCCCGATTATTAGTATTTATACGGAAATGACTCCAAACCCGGAGACGATGAAGTTTGTAGCCAACAAACTCCTGTACCCCGGCAAGAGCATTGATTTTCCGGATGTGGAAAGCGCTAAACCCTCGCCACTTGCAACGGAGCTTTTCGGCTTCCCCTTCGTGAAAGCCATCTTTATCGCCAGCAATTTTGTCACCCTGACAAAAACCAGCGAAACCGAGGATTGGCAGGATGTGATCCCTTCAATCCGCCAGTTTTTGAAGGAATACCTGGAAGAAGGCAAACCTATCGTAAACGAGGAAGAGGTAGCAGCCATGAAGACTGAAAGCAGCAACGCCGTGGCAGCTGACGATGATGATGTAGTAAAAAGGATCAAAGAACTTCTCGATAATTATGTTCGCCCTGCCGTAGAAATGGACGGAGGCGCGATCCAGTTCAAAAGTTATGAAGACGGCACTGTAAACCTGGCTATGCAGGGAAGCTGCAGCGGCTGCCCATCCTCTATGATCACACTCAAGGCTGGTATTGAAGGGATGATGAAACGCATGATCCCCGAAGTAAAAGAAGTGGTGGCGATGTCCGAATAACCATGAAGAAAATTTATTACCTGGGCACCTGCTCTACCTGTGCCGCAATTTTACAAGAAGCTGGAATTCTATCCGACCCTGATCACCTGGGTTTTGAAGTGCAGGATATCAAAACAAAAAAGATCACTGCGCGTCAACTCGATCAAATGAAGAAGATGGTGGGTAGCTATGAAGCCCTGTTCAGCAGGCGGGCATTAAAATACAAGGAACTCGGCCTTAAAGACAAATCTCTCAGCGAAAAAGATTACCGGCAGTACATTCTTGATGA
This sequence comes from Bacteroidota bacterium, assembly GCA_023429365.1. Lineage (GTDB taxonomy): Bacteria > Bacteroidota > Bacteroidia > Chitinophagales > Chitinophagaceae > Terrimonas_B. The sequence goes on along the minus strand of JAEYVW010000277.1, from coordinate 3,022 downwards.
ATATACTTTTCTCAAACGTCCCGTAGTGATTATCGGCGAAAAAATATTTATTGGCAGTGAAAAAAAGAATGTCGCTGCGCTTTTAGAAGCCGTACGCGCACTCAGGTAGATTGTATCACCTGTGTTTTCTCCTTCTGTAAAACATAATAACTCACCAACACACTGAATAGCATTAACACAGCTCCTACCAGGAAAGCCACACCAGGGAAATGTATCCCTCCCCCGGGTTTGGTAAAATGATAAAACAGGTTATTCATCAACGGTGGGCCAATAATCGTAGTCAGGCTCATCAGGCTTGTCAATGCACCCTGGAGCTCTCCCTGTTCCGAAGGAGGCACATGACCGGCCAGTATCGATTGTATTGCGGGACCGGATATTCCACCCAGGCAATAAGGAACCAGGAAGGCAAACATCATCCAGCCCTCGGTAGCAAAGGCAAACAATGCCAGTCCCAGCGTGTAGAGCAATAATCCCACATAAATACTTTTTTCATTACCCAGCCGGGGATTGACAACTCTTGTTAACCCACCCTGCACCGCTCCCACCAGTAAACCAACCACGGCCAGGGAAATGCCCACCATTTTTTCACTCCAATTAAAACGATAGATGGTAAAGAAATTCCAGTTGCCCTGCACCGACTGAACCGCCAGGTAGATCAGGAAAAATGAGATGGCCAGACCGCCGACTGCAGGATACCGCTTCAATAGCTGAAGCGATCCAAATGGATTGGCCCTTTTCCATTGGAAAGAACGGCGATTTTCTTTCGACAGAGATTCGGGTAATACAAAATAACCGTACAAGGCATTGAGTAAACAAAGCACGGCCGCAGCATAGAAAGGCGCCCTGATCCCCAGTCCTGCCAGCAATCCTCCCAAAGCCGGACCGATCACGAAGCCCAATCCAAACGCGGCGCCGATCATTCCGAAATTTTTCGCCCTTGTTTCCGCGGTGCTGATATCGGCAATATAGGCTGATGCCGTGGTAAAACTGGCACCTGTTACACCCGCGATAATGCGACCCAGGAAGAGCCAGCCATAAGTTGGTGCCAGGGCAAGAAAAAGATAGTCGATTCCAAAACCTGTGAGTGAAGCAAGTAATACCGGCCTGCGACCATAACGATCACTCAGGTTGCCAATCACCGGCGCAAATACGAATTGCGTAATGGCGTATACCGAAAGCAACCAGGCACCATAAGGGCTGGCTTCATTGATGGATACATTTTTCAGTTGCGCGATAAGTTCCGGCATCACCGGTATGATCAAACCCCAGCCCATCACATCGATCAGCAACGTAATAAAAATAAACCCGATCGCCGCTTTGCGGTCCTTTGCCATACAAAAATTTTATGCTGCGCAAAGTTGGAAGAAAATCCGGAAGCCACATTATTTTTTCGGTGAACGGAATATTTTAACCCGCAAAAAGAAAGTTACCTTTATTACAGGCCATGGATTTTGCGATGTATGACTATTTTCTATAAAACAGGCATGTTTTTGGGAGTCATTTATTAACAAACTTTGAGTAAATGAACTTTAATGTTCTTATATCTTTGCCCTTCTTTAAACCTATCCTGCATTCCGTAATTCTATCTATTGTATTAACTGATTATTTTTATTCAATTTAAAACAAGTCCATTATGAATGTGAAACAAATTGTGTTCCCTGCCATATCGGCTGTATTTCTTTTTTCCTGCGTAAGCAGTAAGAAATTTAAAAAATCACAGGCCGACTATGCAACTTTGCAGACGCAATACACACAAGTGCAGGGCGATCTCGCTGCCTGCAACGATGCAAAGGCAGAACTGCAACGCCAGAAATCTGGCCTCGAAAACGATATTGCCAATCTCAACAAGCAAATCGATTTATTGAAGCAGAACAATACACAAGCCCTCAAACAACTCGAGGATCTTTCGGTGATCTCGTCTGCACAGGCTGAGAGCATCAAGAAATCCATGGAAAATATCGGCGCGAAAGATTCTTATATCCAAACGCTGCAACAACAAATGGCACGCAAGGATTCACTCAACATGGCCCTGGTGATGAACCTCAAAGGCGCGATCGGAAATATGGCTGATGAAGACATCAATATCAAAGTTGATAAAGGTGTTGTGTACATCGATATCTCCGATAAGCTTCTTTTCAAAACAGCAAAATTCGATGTAACACCACAAGCCAAAGAAGTGTTGGGTAAAGTGGCGACAGTACTGAAAAATCAACCTGATATCGAATTCATGGTTGAAGGTCATACCGATAATGTAGAATATCGTGGTGCCGGTTATGTGCTCGACAACTGGGATCTGAGTGTAAAACGTGCTACATCAGTCGTAAGGATCCTTCAAAAGCAATATGGACTTGATCCTGCGAAGATGGCTGCTGCCGGACGCGGTGAATACAACCCCATTGCTGACAATTCAACAAAAGAAGGTCGCGCTGCCAACCGTAGAACAAGGATCGTCATCCTGCCACAACTTGACCAGTTCTTCAAACTGCTGGAGCCCAACAAAGGCTAAAATATTTTGCTTTTATAAAAGAAAGTTATCCCGAAATGGATAACTTTCTTTTTTTGTTTCTTTGAAACAATCATTTCGCGTATTCATTCATGTCGTTAAATCTTTCGCTATGAACCGCAACGTATCAACCATCACAGCTGTTAGTCTTTTGTTTTTATATTCCTGCAATAACCGGGATGTTCCGCTGGGTGACCGGGACGGTTTTGCAACGTTGAATGCTGACAGCCTTGCACATCATATATCCGTACTTGCATCCGATGAGTTTGAGGGCAGAAAACCATTTTCACAGGGTGAAGCCAAAACCATAGCTTATCTGGAACGGCAGTTCAAACTTGCAGGCCTCGAGCCGGGCAATGGAGATAGTTACTTCCAGGAGGTGCCCATGGTCCGAATCACCACCAATGCCGCGCCGCGGATGCAGGTATTTTCACCGCGAGGGAATTTTGAATTAAGAGGCCTGGATGAATATGTGATCTGGACCGATAAAACGGATCCCACGGTTTCACTGGATCGTAC
>JAEYVW010000246.1 GCA_023429365.1 Bacteroidota bacterium | reverse complement strand
GCAAAACAGCCATGCGTTTTTTCTTATTGTAAGCTTTAATAAACCGGCGGCAACGATAAATAAGGTACAGGGTTAACATGTTTCGGGTTTAAGAAGTTTAGTTTTCGTTATAGGGTCCTGGTTCAATACATGGCTCAGGGCATCATACAGGTCGGGCATATTCTGGCGCAGGCCTTTGGGATTTTCAAAAAAGGCCTCTACACTTACCGCCCAGAATTCATGCATATTGCTAAACGCATAACTGCGCAGATAGCTACGCCGTTTCGCGATCACTTCTGCAAGAATGGGCCCGGTGGTAGTGGAAAATTTCTCGTAGTTCAGGCGGAAATTCGCATCCATCCCGTATTGAGCGAAAAAATTATTGTAGAGTAAAGCATGTGCCATTTCGTGTACGGCAACATTGATGTTATCGTCGTGATAGGTGTACCCGTAAAGGAAATGCTTCCAGGATAGATAGATCCCATCAGGTGCAACATGACCTATAAATAATTCGTTGTCATCTTCCATATGGTAAGCATCTGCAAGGATATAGATATCCTTGAAATAGGAAAGCTGGTAATTTTTTAATCCAAAGGTGACCTGCACGGCAGAAGAACTGACAAGAATAGCTGTCTCCTCGCTTTTTTCCAAGCCGATAAAGTGAAATCTCTTTTGCTTGCGAAACTGATGCGTACGTTTCACAAACTTCCATTTGGATGCTACGGGGAGATCATTAAAATAATTGAAAACACTACCTATAACATAGGAGTACCTGTTGAAAATAGCGGCATCCATTTCCACCTCCTCTGATTGTGGATCAGAGATTGATTTGCCCGAGCGGGTAAATAAATTATTCAATTTGTGGAGGAATGATTGCATAGTGCACGGTTCGGTGATTAAATATACTCAACGAATGTTCAAGATGCAAACGCTTACTGGTTAAATTCCGTTAGTAAAACTACGTACAATATTTGAATAGTTTAACAATCAACCATATAAGCCTGCCGTCTTTAACCCTCTATTATCAAAAAATAAAACCTGTCCATGTTATTTCTACCATCGCAAGTTTTCCTGCCTGAATCTTCATGATATACTTTAGAGAAAATTAATCGACTAATAGCTGCCTGACCCAGAGAATTTTCCCGGCGGAGGCCAAATTGGCTGGTAGTAACCGCCTTGTTATCTTTGCGCCTCAGAAAATTGAACGATACGTTATGTACAGAACACATACCTGTGGCGAGCTCAGGATCAATGATAAACAGAAGGAAGTTACCCTGGCTGGCTGGGTGCAGACCGTCAGGAAGTTTGGCGCGATCACTTTTATCGATCTGCGCGACCGCTATGGCATTACACAATTACTTTTCGGCGAACAATTGAATAAAGACCTGGATGAAAACCCGCCGGGTCGGGAATTTGTATTGCAGGCTACTGGTATTGTAAACGAAAGAAGTAATAAGAACTCCCATATTCCAACCGGGGAGATTGAAATTATTGTCACTTCCTTTAAAATATTGAACAGGTCGGCTGTACCTCCCTTTACCATTGAAGACAAAACGGACGGTGGTGATGACCTTCGCATGAAATATCGCTATCTCGACCTCAGAAGAAATACAGTAAAGAAAAACCTGGAATTGCGATACGCTGTTAATAGGGCCACCAGAAACTATTTGCACAACCAGGGTTTTATGGATATTGAAACCCCATTTCTTATAAAATCGACGCCTGAGGGCGCCCGTGATTTTGTGGTGCCTTCCCGGATGAACGCTGGACAATTTTATGCCCTTCCACAATCGCCGCAAACCTTTAAACAGTTGCTGATGATCAGCGGTTACGATCGGTATTACCAGATCGTAAAATGTTTCAGGGATGAGGACCTGCGAGCCGACCGCCAGCCTGAGTTTACACAGATCGACTGTGAAATGGCATTTGTGGAACAGGAAGACATTTTGCAAATGTTTGAAGGTCTTGTAAAATATATCTTCAAAGAAGTAAGAGGTATCGATTACAGCGAATCTGTTCAACGTATGAGCTGGGACGACGCGATGTGGCGCTTTGGCAATGACAAACCAGATATCCGCTTCGGCATGGAATTGCTCACCCTGAAAAAACCTTCTACCGTTTACAAGCAAAAAACTGATCAGCGAAGCCTTATCGCTGATGCGGATTTCAAAGTTTTTGATGAGGCCGAAACTGTTATCGCGATAGCGGTGCCGGGTTGCAGTGAATATAGCCGAAAACAAACCGATGAACTGACTGACTGGGTAAAGCGGCCACAGATCGGTATGAAAGGTCTTGCTTTTATAAAATGCAATGCCGATGGCAGTTATAAAAGCAGTATGGACAAATTTTTCAACGAAGAGAAATTAAAAGCTATTGCTGACGCTGCCGGCGCCAAAACCGGTGACCTGGTTTTGATTCTGGCGGGTACCGAGGAAAGAACGAGAAAAGCCATGAGTGAACTCCGGCTCGAAATGGGACGTCGACTTGGCCTGAGAAAAGAAGATGAATTTAAACTTCTTTGGGTGCTGGATTTTCCCCTCTTTGAATATGATGAAGAAGGCAACCGCTGGGTAGCCCGTCATCATCCGTTTACGTCACCGAAACCCGAACAGATCCAAACCATGATCGATAACGATCCTCAAATTAAAAATGCTGCCGAATACCTCGCACATCCTTATGCTAATATTAAAGCCAATGCCTACGACATGGTTTTAAATGGCAATGAGATCGGTGGAGGATCGATCAGGATCTTCCAGAAAGAACTGCAGGAAAAAATGTTTGCCGCACTGGGTATGGATAAAGAGGAACAGCAACATAAGTTCGGCTTCCTGTTAGGCGCTTTCGAATATGGCGCCCCGCCACATGGTGGTATCGCATTTGGATTCGACCGGCTTTGTGCCATTTTAGGCGGCAGTGAAAGTATTCGTGATTTTATTGCATTTCCCAAAAACAATAGTGGCAGAGACGTCATGCTCGATGCACCCGCCACCATTGATGACAAACAACTGGAGGAATTACAAATTAAACTAGACCTGGAATCCTGATGCCGGCACGCTGGAAATTATTTAGAGCGATCTGTATCATCCAGATGATCGGGGCTGCATTCAATGAACTGGATGTGCTGTTTAGTTTTTTCAGGTACGCCAGGTGGGGTGGTGTGATCAGCCTGATCGTTTTTTTGGCAATCCTGCTATTGACGATCTTTGGAATAAACCTGCTCAACAATAATTATCCTGATGAGCCGGTAGAAGGCAGACAGAAAAGGTATTTTAACCGGCTGTTTTTGGTCAACTTCCTGCTTATCGCTTTCCTGTTTGGATTTGTATTTGCTGAATTCCGATCTTTGTCACAACTGGCCAGCCTCGGCAGTAAGCAGATATTCGAATTGCCCTTCAGCATTTTCCTGATGCTGATCACCTATACCGTGATGCTATTGCTTCAACTGGCTATACTTTATGGTTTGTATAAACTGAGGCTGGAGTTGAATGAGAATTTCCTTAAACGGAAATTCGAATTTGAAAATACTTAGTTCAGATGTCGTTGTTGCAGGTTTTTTTCATGTTGCCATCTGTAGAAAATAAATATGCCACCCAGGATCAGCACGATGGCCATGATCCGGAAAACATATTTTCTCCTGATGGAATCTTTGTCTTCGCCATCAGAAATCTTTTTGGTCGCCGCTTCGATATAATAATTCAACATCGGAAATTCGTTGTTTACCGTTTTTACATTGGCAAATCTTTTCAATGCCTTGGTATAGTATCCTGAATAAAAATAGGACAGCCCCCTGTTAAAAACCACAGACGACTGGCTCATTCGTGTGTCGACATCCACCGAGTCAAGGAATTCTTTTATGATGGAAACAGGTACCGCGAAATTGAATCCCGGTGCCAGGCTTCCGGTTTTTTGTTCCAGGCTTCCAAAAGTTGCCAGTCCGATCACTTCACCCCTGGCATTACAAACCGGGCTGCCACTGCTGCCGTGGGTAATTACCGCATCCATCTGTATCACAGGCCAGCCGCCCAGGGATTTCTTGACAGCGCTAACTACGCCCATGGTCAGGGTAGGTTCAATATTCGTTTCCCGCGCCAGGTAAGCATTGGAAGTCACCGGATCGGGATATCCATATACCAGTACCTGCTCACCTATCCTCGCCATGCTTTCGTTGCTTAACGGTATGGTGGGAAGTTGTTGTACACTATCCACCTTCAATAGAGCCACATCTTTACCCGGCATGGGCTTACCCTTGATGATCACTTTGGCAGGTAATCGCCTTGTGACAATATCACGGGGATCTTCGTCCGAGTCCAGCCTGTATTGCACAAACACTTCCCGTTTAATATCAAACAGGATCATCGATGAAACCTGGGAGTAGATCGTACTGTAAGCATTATTCAACAAATTTCGCTGCTCATCATTTAGCGTCATATCCCATGATGATTGAAGGGCCCTGATATTGGCATCGGTTACTTCCTGGAACGTGGACAGTGTAAACTTGCGCCGGATGAATGCGCTGTCGCGGTCGAGAATATGGGCGTTAGTGATGACGTAGCCATTACCGGTTACGAAAAAGCCCGTGCCTGAAGATAAGATCCGGTGTTTTTGCCTGAAGTATTCAGTTGTTGCAGAAAAATAACGGAATGGATTATTGTAAAGCGCCTTCACCACAATATCCAGTTTTTCTTCCGGTGAAAACATCGTACCAGTCGTGTCGAGACGTTTTACAGAGTCAACCAGGGCATTAAAACGTCGTTCATTCATCTCCACCTTATTCACATAGACCGTAGCGGAAAATACAGTTTGTACCATGGCCACTGCTGGTGAATTGCGGGCATAATTTTGCTCAGCCGTGATTGACTGGCCGTTGACCGCCTGCAGCTGTGTCAGGGTAAAAACCATGACCCAGATCACATGATTGATTACTATTTTACGTCTCATTTTCTTCAAAATCGATTTTCAAAATACAAAACTATATGTTAGAAAAAGAAATTACCGGAATCGAAAGTTCCGGGGACCCTGCTTTGCGCCTTTCAAAAATCATTTGCAGGGGAATCGCTAATTTGCAAATGCGGTTTTGCCTATTTTATTGTTCACACCTGCCTAAATTATGATCCCATTAGCCGAGCGAATACGTCCCCACAGTTTAGATGAGCTTGTCGGGCAACAGCACCTGACTGGCAAAGGAAGCATTTTGCGAACAGCGATCGAGCGTGGCCGGATCCCCTCAATGATCCTTTGGGGACCGCCTGGCACGGGTAAGACAACAATCGCCAACATCATTGCCAATACACTCCAGGCGCCTTTCTTTACACTTAGCGCCATTAGCTCAGGTGTGAAAGACGTGCGTGAAGTGATAGAAAAGTCCAAAGCACTGCCTGAGAGCATTTTATTTATTGATGAAATCCATCGCTTCAATAAAGGTCAGCAGGACGCTTTGCTTGGGGCAGTGGAGAAAGGTATCATTACCCTTATCGGGGCTACAACCGAAAACCCATCTTTCGAAGTCAATAGCGCACTGCTTAGCCGCTGCCAGGTATATGTCCTGAAGCCACTGGACGAAGAAGACCTTGTGGGCTTGCTGCAATTGGCGGTAGAAAAAGATGAATTGCTCAAAAAGAAAAATATCAGTCTGAAAGAAACCGGGGCGCTCATCAATATTTCAGGCGGTGATGCCCGGAAACTTCTCAACCTACTGGAACTGGTGACCGACACCTATGATGGAACTGGCTCGCTTCAAATCACTGATCAGCTGGTGATGGAGGTAGCGCAAAAAAAGATCGCACTCTATGATAAAGGGGGTGAACAACACTATGATATTATTTCCGCTTTCATCAAATCTATCCGGGGCAGCGATCCCAATGCCGCGATTTACTGGCTCGCCCGCATGGTGGAAGGTGGTGAGGATGTAAAATTCATCGCCCGAAGGATGCTTATACTGGCCAGTGAAGATATCGGCAATGCGAATCCTACCGCACTGATCATGGCCAATGCGACTTTTGAAGCCGTCAACAAGGTTGGCTACCCTGAATCGCAGTTAATTTTGTCGCAATGTGCCATATACCTGGCCTCGAGCCCAAAAAGTAATTCGGCCACAATAGCGATCAGCGAAGCGGTGAGCGCGGTTCAGCGTCATGGCGATCTCTCCATACCGCTTCATATTCGCAATGCTCCGACCAAGCTGATGAAAAAGCTGGGCTATGGGAAGAACTATGAATATTCGCATGACTATGAAAAGAATTTTTCACCGCAGGAGTATTTGCCAAAAGAAATTGCCGGCACTAAATTTTATGACCCGGGAAAAAATGCGAGGGAAGAAGAACTTCGAAAATATTTGAGATCGCTCTGGAAAGAAAAATACAAGTACTGATGGATATTCAATCAAGGGAAGATATTGAATTGCTGATGACCAGGTTTTATGATAAGGTAAAAGAAGATGATACCATTGGCTATATCTTTAATGATGTCGCTAAAGTAAACTGGAACCACCATATACCCATCATCTGTGATTTTTGGGAAACTTTGTTACTGGATGCTGCAAAGTATCGCAATAATGCTATGGCTGTTCATTATGCATTGAACCGAAAAGAGCCGTTTGAGGAGAAGCATTTCGACCGGTGGCTTTCCCTGTTCAACGAAACGGTGGACCAGCTTTTCACAGGCAATACTGCAGACTTGGCCAAGAAAAAAGCGAAGTCGATTGCCTCGCTGATGCTGTTCCGGATGAAGCAGGAAAACCAGGGTTTCTATCCAGGCGACACCCGACACTAAATCAAGACTAAAGACGCATATATGGTTTCATGGCAGCTCAAGAATTTTGAATCACTTACTACTCAAGAACTTTATAGTATTCTTCAACTTAGGTCGGAAGTATTCGTAGTTGAACAAAATTGCATTTTCCTCGATATGGATGATAAGGACCAGGTTTCCTGGCACCTGATGGGATGGCAGGATAATGAACTGGCAGCCTATACCCGGCTGGTTCCTGCGGGCATTTCTTATGCTGAACCTTCCATCGGCCGTGTTGTCACTTCCCCAAGCGTTCGCGGCACTGGTTTGGGAGTAGAATTAATGAAAAAAAGCATCGAGGAAAGCAGAAAACTCTTTGGGGACACACCCATCCGGATCGGCGCTCAGTTTCATCTTAAAAAATTCTATGAATCAATGGGTTTTACACAAAGCAGTGAAATTTATGATGAAGACGGAATTGACCATATCGAGATGTTGCGCCCGGCAGCACTTTCGTAAATCCACTAAGTAGATCAACTTTTTCTCTGGCAAAGAATTAAAAAATACTCTTTTACATTCTTTCCTTACAGTTTTCTTTATCTTCTTTGTTATCGAAATCCAATAGTAGAAACCAGAAATCTGAATCTATGAGAAACAAGTTACGCATTGCAGT
>JAEYVW010000204.1 GCA_023429365.1 Bacteroidota bacterium | reverse complement strand
TCCAGGCATTATTTAGTGACGAATATAAAGTCATTCATCTCGCGGGTCATGGGATCTATCACGATGATCCGTCAAAACCATCGGGTATGGTGATTGGTGACAATGTGTTTTTATCGACCCGGGAGATAAGCCAGATGAGTACTGTACCCGAACTGGTCTTCGTGAATTGTTGTCACCTTGGAAAAATTGAAGGAGCCGGAGAGGCGCTTTACCGGAATCGATTCAAACTCGCAGCCAATATTGGTACCCAACTTATCGAAAATGGTGTGAAAGTAGTGATTGCGGCAGGTTGGGCTGTGGATGACGCAGCGGCGCTGGAGTTCACCCGCGTATTTTATCAAAGTATGTTTGAAGGCGATGAGTTTGGCCAGGCGGTGCTGGAAGCCCGGAAAGCAATCTATGATAAATTTAGGCAAACCAATACCTGGGGCGCTTATCAATGTTACGGTGACCAGTTCTATACTTTAAGACGCGGCTATAGAAAACGTGCGGCGAAAGAATTTGTCATTGCCCGTGAAGCTGAGATCGAACTGTCTAACCTGCTCAACAAACTTGAAGTAGCAGGCTATACCGAGGAAAGTTTGTTGACAGAGTTGAATACAATATCAGCAGCTGTAGATAAAGCGGGTGTACGAAATGGTGAGATCACCGAACTCGAAGCATTGATACTGGGTAATCTGTGTGTGTATGAGCAGGCAATGTTTAAGTATGAAAGCCTGTTGAAAATGGAACATGCTTCGTTTTCATTTTCGGCCATGGAAAAATACTGCCATATCAGGCCTAAGTATTACCTGAGTGAATGGAAGAAAAAATCGAAAAATAGCAGGGATCTTTTGTTGAAATTAGGGAAGGTGATCACCGATCTTAACCTGTTAGTGGACTACAGTCCCACCGCTGAGCGTCTGAATATGCTGGGCAGTGCCTACAAAACGCGGGCGATGTTAAGTACCAACCGCCCGGCAAAAATTAACGCCTGCAAAGAAGCGGCACATTATTACTATATGGCGTTCAATCGGAAAAAGGAAGTTTATTCCCTTGTTAACTGGTTGATGATTGAAAGCATACTGGTGGGCCTTGACCTTCGTAAATGGGGACAGGAAGCCAGGATCGGGCAGTCGCTTTACCCGTTGCCGACCTTAAAAGATGCGATGAAGGACCTGGAGAAAATGAAAAAATCACCCGGGAATTCAAGTATTGATGAATTGAGTTATTGGAACTGGGCAGCAGCGGCCAATATAGGGTTGTGCCTGTTGATGATTGATCCCAAAAAAGCGGCCCCGAAAGCTGCAGACTATGAAGAAACTTTCAATGAGTTCAAAGAAACCTGGGACAAAGCGGGTTCAAAGGGTAAAAAACTGAGTGAGATCGAACACTTAGATTTCCTGGTCGACTGTTTATCTCTCGGGAAAAAGAAAAACATGCTGACGATGGCGCAAAAAATCGAGGAGATGAAAGACAAGCTTGAAAAAATAACTTGATCTTTTTCCTGGAATATTTCTATCAAAAAAAGATAACTATGGTATTTTTAAAAAAAGGAAGCCGTGGTGCAGAGGTCAGGGAACTGCAGGAGATACTCCGTGAACTGGATTATGATATTCCGGTGACCGGTGTGTTCGACAACGTGACATATAAAGCTGTTCGCAATTTTCAAAGCCGCCATCTTGATAAACATGGCACACCCCTGGAGATCGATGGTGTTGTTGGGGCGCTTACAAGGTGGGCACTTCGAAATCCCAAAACAAAAGTGCTGGGAGGGGTAATCAATTACGGTGAAATGCCATCGCCCGACTTAGGCGGATCAGGGTTGGGCAGATCAGCCCTTGAGTATGCTATTGCAGAATTGAATGCCGGTGCGGGCGAAGAGGGAGGCAATAACAGGGGGGCCTGGGTAAAAAAATACTTACAGCCCTGTGGTCTGGGAGAGGGACATAGCTGGTGCGCTGCATTTGTAAGCTGGTGTTTCCTGCAGGCGGCCGGTGGCGATAAGAAAAGTATGCCTTTCAAATACAATGCTGGCGCCAGGAATATTTTCAACCAGTTGAGAAAAAACAACTGGGTTTATGACTCCACCGAAGTGAGCCCGGAACCCGGTGATATCGTAGCGTGGTGGCGGGTGAGTCTCTCCTCGGGATTTGGACATATTGGCATCGTGCACCATTACCGCGATGGTTTTTTATACACTCTTGAAGGCAATAAGGCCGCCAATGTCGCTGGCTTTTCTTATGTAAAAACAAGACTGGATAAGGTGCTTGGGTTTGGCAGGCTGAGCTAAGTTTCCCGGACAAAATAGTTGATTCAGATCAATGTTTAAACAGGGACTGTAGTATTTACTCTACATTTTGAGCTTAGTATTTATGACTGCAAATTGAGGAGTTATTCTATTTTTTCAGATTGGTCCAGGGCGTTACTTTGCTTTACTAAATTGCAATTGCCCGTTTAAGATATTATTCCTGGAAAATCTAGTCTACAACGACCGACCACTATCTTCTTTTTGATTAGTATGAACCGTCCATCCGCTTGCCTGTAAAGTTCAGTCAGGCGGTTTTTTTTTGGAGAGGGTTTTGGTGGCCGGGAAGACGGGAAGACGGTAAGGTTGCACATCTGATTTTTTCTTGATTGGCCGGGAAGGAGGAAAGACGGTAAGGGTTTCTTCTTTTTTTTGTGTGGCCGGGGAGGAAGGCGGTAAGATGTTTTTCACTGAACATCTCCATGAAATATTTAACTTCTAACCTTCCGCGCCTCACCGACAAATAAATAATACTTACCTTCTTCCCGTCTTCCCGGCAAGAAAAATTAATTCTTCCCCACTACCCGCCTTCCCGGCATATAACCGGACATCCATAATTTTTAAGCCAACTATTTAATAATGTAACTTGCTGCCTGCATGAAACACCTGAAAGCGGTTTATAAATATTTGTGGAAGTATCGGTGGCGGCTGGGGATTGGAATTGTGTTTGTTTTCCTCTCAAATTATTTCAACGTACTTACTCCCCAGATCACGGGATTTGTGATCGACTTCGTGCAACGTTCCCTCCAGCTTGCGGGATACCAGCCGCGCACGGTCACGGCAGGATATGATCCCCTGGTGGTGAAGTTTATTGAGCTCGTTGAATCATCTGATTATAGCTGGATCAGGGTGGTGGCACTCTGCGGCATCACGATCCTGGTGTTGGCGTTATTGCGTGGTTTCTTTCTGTTCCTGATGCGGCAAACCATGATCGTGATGAGCCGGCATATCGAATACGATCAAAAAAATGAGATATACCGCCATTACCAGCAACTGGATACACAGTTTTACAAACGCAATAGTACCGGCGACCTGATGAACCGGATCGCTGAAGATGTGAGCCGGGTCCGGATGTTTACAGGTCCTGCGATCATGTATCTTGTCAACCTTGTCGCTGTTATTTCACTGGCCGTATTTTTCATGTATAAGCGTGATGCCCTGCTTACACTGTATGTATTGTCGCCATTGCCAATCCTGGCGGTGACGATTTACTATGTCAACAATATGATCCATCGCAGAAGCGAGAAGATCCAGCAGTCACTTTCCGATCTTACCACCAATGCACAGGAATCCTACTCGGGAATTAGAGTCATCAAATCTTTTGTGCAGGAAAATGCCATGTTGGGATTCTTTGCCAAAAAAAGTGAGGAATACAGGAAAAATGCCATCGGGCTGGCGCAGGTGGAAGCGATCTATTTTCCCTCGATAACCCTGCTGATCGGGCTGAGTACACTGCTCACCATTATGATCGGCGGTTTGTATTATATCAATGGCACCCATAATATCGGAATGCATACCATCGTGGAATTCGTTATGTATGTCAACATGCTGACATTCCCCGTAAGCGCTATCGGGCTTACGGCCAGTATGATCCAGCGGGCCGCAGCTTCGCAAAAACGGATCAACGAGTTTCTTGAAACAGAGCCTACGATACAGGAGCCACTACAGCCCCAGGCGATAAACCTGCAGGGAAATATTGATTTCAAAAATGTAGATTTTGTATACCAGGATACAGGAATAAAAGCGCTAGGCAAGTTTAACCTGTCGATAAAAAAGGGAGAAAAAATCGCGATCGTGGGTAGGACCGGCAGCGGCAAAACAACCGTTGCGCAATTACTACTTCGCATGTACGACCCTACAAACGGTCAAATTGAGCTGGATGGTGTAAATGCAAAGAATATTAGTCTGAGAACCCTAAGGGAACAGATCAGTTATGTGCCGCAGGATGTGTTTCTATTTAGTGAAACTGTGCACAACAATATCGCTTTTGGAGTAAAGCAGGCGGATCGCGCAGCTGTTGAGCAGTCTGCAAGGCAGGCTTATGTACACAACGAGATCAGGAGATTCTCCGCGGGTTATGAAACGATGATAGGCGAAAGGGGTGTTACGCTCAGCGGCGGTCAAAAGCAACGTATTTCCATTGCACGGGCACTGGTGAAAGACCCGGCTATCGTAATTTTTGATGATTGCCTGAGTGCAGTGGATGTGAAGACGGAACAGGAAATTATTGGCAGTCTCAATGAATACCTGCAGTCAAAGACGGCCATTATCATCACACACCGGATATTCTCCCTATTCCGTTTCGATAAGATCGTTGTCCTGGAAGATGGTGAGATCGTGGAACAGGGTACCCATCAGCAATTACTTGCAATGAACGGATATTACGCGGTGCTTTACCACCGCCAGCAGCGTGAACGTGGCCCGAATGGTGCTCCGATTAAAGGAGAAAACGAAGGATAAGCGAAAATTCCGCATAACAGGGCCTCGAACTGCCCAACAATCAAGGATTTCAGCCAGTAATTTGTAATACAATCTCTTTTGGCTGTTTCAAAAACATCTATATATTTGTGAATCCATAAAATGTAAAGTATTTTTTAAATCAAAACCGAACAATTGTGGCGTACGAGAATAACGACAAGAAAATGGAAAGTATTTACAGCAAGAGAATTCGTGCTGGGAAAAGAAGGACTTACTTTTTTGATGTAAGGGCAACACGTGGTAATGATTACTACCTTACCATTACAGAGAGCCGGAAGCGGTTTGACGACAATGGTTATGACAGACACAAGATCTTTTTGTATAAAGAAGATTTCAATAAATTCATCAAAGCTTTAGGAGAATCTGTAGATCACGTTAAAACGGAGCTTATGCCCGATTTTGATTTTGACGCTTTCAATCATGATGATGTGGATGAGTATGCAGAAGGTTCTTCAAATGGCGAAATGGCTGTAAATGGTGAAGAAACCACGATCGTCAACAAGCCGGAACCAATAGCAGAAGCACCTGTTGCCGAAACGACTGTTAACAACGAGACACAGTCGGACAGCCAGGAAGAAGTAGATAAATGGTAATCGCAACTAATACTAACTGAAAATAGAAATGCCCCTTTTGAGGGGCATTTTTTATTGGGGATAGCCTATAAGTACGTACCGTTGATGTCGGGCTATATTCCTGCTAAAAACTGTCCTTTAATATAATCAGCTACATTGGCCAGCGATTTTGTTTGTTCGAATACCGCCAATTGACGGTCGGCGCCGGTTCCATTTTCGAGCATGTGATGTACAAAAGCAACACGGTGTCGGCTACCCAGGTGATCAAGTACGGGGTCGAGGAAATCGAGCAGTTCATAAATAAGCGCCCTGGTATTCACTTCTTCTTCCTTGCCAAAATCGATCAGGTATCCATCTACGCCATAGCGGCTGGCCCTCCATTTATTTTCATTTAGCAGGGCTCGTGAATACTGTATAAAATTGAGATTCTTCGAACGGAGCATATAGATCCTGGCGCAAACAGCCTGGAAGAGTGCTGCGATCGCGATCGTTTCGTCAACTGTCATCGGGATGTCGCAGATCCGGAATTCCACGGTGTTGAAGAAGGGGTGCACACGCAGGTCCCACCAGATCTTTTTCGCATTGTCGATGCAGTTGGTTTTTATCAGCAACTTGACATAATTATCATACGCTTCTATACTTTCAAATGCATCAGGAATACCAGTGCGAGGAAATTTGTCAAAGACTTTTGTCCGGAAGGACTTGTAACCTGTCATACGGCCTTCCCAAAACGGAGAATTGGTACTAAGGGCAAATATGTGTGGCAGAAAATAGCGCGTGGAGTTGGCGATATGGTTGGCCATTTCCCGGCTTTGCATGCCCACATGAACGTGCAAGCCAAAAATGAGGTTGCTGCGGGCAGCTTCCTGCAGCTCATTCACGATCTCGTTGTAGCGTGCGTGATCAGTAATCAGCTGGCTCTCCCAGTGACTAAAAGGGTGTGTGCCCGATGCACCCATAGCGAGATCCAGGCTTCCGGCGATGTCTGATATGGTTTTCCGTAGCAGCGACACGTCTTTAAAGGCCTCATCTGCATCAGCGCAGATATCGGTGCCTACTTCAACCACAGCCTGGTGCATTTCAGCCTTTACCTTATCCTTGATCACTTTCTGGCCTTCCTGTACGATCCGCTGCTCATGGCTTTTAAGCTCACCCGTCACCGGATCCATCACCATGTATTCCTCTTCTACACCCAGTGTAAAGGTTTTGTAGTTTAATATCATATTAGTTTTTGGTTGACAAGATTGCACCTGTTTTTCAGGGCGCTGTAATAAATAATCAGACCAGGCTTGTTTTTGAACTGCTTCTTTTCACATATTCACCCCAGGTGAGGTTGTCGGTATCAGCGGAATGATTCAGCGCTTTTTCAATCGCATAATTCGCTGCGGTTTCCACCACCCACTCAAAGTTTTCCTCACCCACACTTGTTCTCTCTGCGTCCGGCGCCGGATTGCAAAAATCGATCGCATAGGGTATACCATTGCGCACCGCCAGTTCTACGGTATTGAAATCATAGCCCAGGTATTTATTGATGCGTAAAACTATATCCGTCATTTGCTGGAGTCGTTCGGGCGAGGGTGAAAAATCAGCCACATAACGCAGGTGATGCGGGTTGCGTGGTTCATACGGCATGATGCGGACGTACTTTCCGCCAATACAATAACAACGGTAATATTCTTCAAAGACGATCTCTTCCTGTAAAAGCATCACCAGCTGACCGGTTTCGCTATGTTTTCTGAAAAAATCCTCGGCGCTGTCAAGGCGGTACACATGTTTCCAGCCACCACCTGCAAAGGGTTTCATATAAGCGGGGAATCCAACATAGCTGAAGATCGTGTCCCAGTCCAGTGGATAAGCCAGGTTGCTGAAGGATTCATCGGAAGTATCATCTGGCAGGTCGCGCGAAGGAATAATCGCAGTTTTTGGAACGGGTACATCTACTTTTGTCATCAGGCAGTTATTAAAGTATTTATCATCGGCACTCCACCAAAACGGATTATTGATCACAGCAGTACCTGTTACCGCGGCATTTTTGAGCCAGGTACGATAAAACGGCACATCCTGGGAGATGCGGTCGATGATAACGGTGTAACCACTGGGCTCACCTTGCAGGGCCTTGTCGATACGAACGGATTCGGCAGATACGCCCGGCACATTTTTACTGTTTACCCTTGCAACAAACGCTTCCGGGAAGGATCTTTCTTTACCGTGGAGTACACCGATTTTTTTCATAACTAAAGTTTTGTTGAATATAATTATTATTGGATTACCAGGCTAACCCGGAAGTTTGCGGAGTTTCAATCAAATTTATTTTTTCATGACCATAAAAACAAATTAATGAAACCCCTCGAAGCTCAAATAGAAAATTGTCTTCTTTTAGGAAACGGGAGTCCTTTTGGACGTCGGGTCAGACCTTATACGCTCCATACCGGAAATCCGGGAGTATTTGATACGAATCCTTATTTTTGACAGCTATGATATCTACACAGTTGCCAGGCTTATTGATGGAAAGCAGGGCATTGTATTCTGAATACCTTGAGCGCGAAGTTAAGCTCGATTTTTTCCTACCTAAAAATATTGCCGACCCATCGGGATTGAGCCTGTTGCTGATTAATGACGGCCAGAATATGGATGAGCTGGGCCTGGGCAAAATGTTAAGCGAACTATTAATCGCACAAAAAATTTCCCCCCTGGTTTGTGTGGGCATACATGCGGGCACCGAACGCAAAACAGAATATGGCGTAACCTCGCAGGCCGATTACCTGGACCGTGGTAGCAAGGCAGGCGCTTATACATCATTTATCCTTGAGGAGCTGCTTCCTTATATCAGTACCAGTTACAAGATCAGTTCATTCAGGGAGCGGGCATTTGCCGGGTTTTCTTTGGGGGCCCTGATGGCGCTTGATATTGCCTGGCATCATTCAAATGTTTTTTCTAAAGCCGGTTTATTTTCCGGTTCGTTCTGGTGGCGCAGCCTGGACCAGGATGATGCGGACTATGACGACGATAAGCATCGTATCATGCACCAGGTGATTCGAAATGAGTCGTACCATCCCGGATTGCGATTTTTTTTCCAGTGCGGTAATATGGATGAAACACTCGACCGAAACAACAATGGGATCATCGATTCGATTGATGATACGCTCGATATTATTAAAGAACTGGTGGCAAAGGGTTACGACAGGGAAAAAGATATTTACTACCTCGAAATGCCCGATGGAAAACATGATATACCTACCTGGGCCAGGGCAATGCCGTTGTTTTTGGAATGGGCTTTTGGAAAATAAGTTGTAATATTTTTTTTATAGCTAGGGGTAAACTCCAGTTGAATTGTTTTTATAGAAACATTCCAACTGATGAAGTATAAACTATTAACCTTATCCCTTTTAATCTTATCCTATTCGCTCACGGCACAGCAAACCACCAGCTTTACACAAACTATCCGGGGGACAGTAATTGATAATATCCTTCAGACTCCCATTGTAGGTGCTACTGTTGCGCTTCGATTAACAGGGGCATCGGTAACGACTGATCACCTTGGCAATTTTAGATTTACAAATGTCTCCCTCACAACACAGCAACTGCTGGTTACACATCTTGAATACAAGGAGGCATACCTGGAGAGTATCATCGTCAATGCAGGTAAGGAAACGGTGCTGACAATAACAATGGAAAAAAATATTCATACCGAGAAAGAACTGGTATTGAAGTCCACCACACGGAAAAACAAACCGCTCAATGAAATGAGTGTCGTAAGCGCCCGCGCGTTCAGTGTGGAAGAAACTCAGAAATATGCGGCCGCAGTAAACGATCCTTTACGTATGGCAACTGGTTTTGCCGGTGTGATGGCGTCTGACGATGGTAATAATTCTATCGTGATACGCGGCAATTCACCCGCAGGTCTGCTCTGGCGTATGGAAGGTGTTGATATACCCAATCCCAATCATTTCAGTTCACCTGCCACCAGTGGCGGCGGCATTTCGATCCTGAGTTCGCAATTGCTGTCCAATTCTGATTTTATCACGGGAGC
>JAEYVW010000193.1 GCA_023429365.1 Bacteroidota bacterium | reverse complement strand
CCGGTTTAAAAATCACCAATTAATTTTTAAAAACTTAAACTATGGCATTACAGGATAAATACAAAGAACTGACTGATGCTGCTACCGCATCAGGTGTAAGCAATCTGCAGGTTCGCGAACAGGATGGCGTGCTCTATATCGATGGAGAAGCTCCCAGCGGATCTGTCAAGGATCAGCTCTGGGATATCTATAACAGGATCGATCCCAACTTTCTCGCAGGCGATGTAGTGATGAACGTGAATGTGGCACCTGCTGCAGCCGGTTCAAAAGCCAAAGTAACCACAGAAAGGTCCAACCTCAATATCCGCAAGGGTCCTGGTACCGACCAGCCAATCGTAGGAAAAGCAGCGCACCATGAAATTGTAACCCTGGTAAGTCGCACCAACGACCAGTGGTGGCTGATCCGCACTGATGATGGTGAAGAAGGATATGCATATGCGCAGTATCTGACACCTGAAGCATAGACAAAAAGTAATTTGGGAATTTGTAATTGGACTTCATATCTGGAATCGAATTCATCGGATTCCTGGCGAAGTAAACCAGCTACAAATTCCCAATTTTATTACTTCCCCGGTGCAATAAAAAATTTCAATTATTAGGTTTTTTTGTAACTTTTATTGACCAATCAAAAAAGCCATGCGCCCCAAACTGCTTTTCTTTGTCCCGGTGTCTTTTGTTATCGCTGCCGGACTTGCCTTTCGTTTTGAAAATTTTTCCACAAACACAAAGAATAAATACCGTAGTTACAGATCTGGTATTGTAGGATGTAGTCCTGATTGGAATGTATTGAATTCATGGATCGAAGAATTAGAGGTCCCTCCCCTGCCCGGTTCAGGCACCTGGAAATGGGATATAAGTTCCAGTAATGATTCGGCTAAATTTTATTTTAACCAGGGTATCAATACCTATTATGGGTTTCATATCATCGAATCCAAAGCTTCCTTTCAGAAAGCGGCGAAATTTGACCCCAACAACGCCATGATCTATTGGGCACAGGCACTGGCCGAGGGACCCAATATTAATGATGTGGGCTATACGGCACAACCGATGGCATTGGCAGCGATTAAAAAAGCATTGGAACTTTCTGCAAATAACAGCGAAAAAGAAAAACTGCTTATTGAAGCGCAGGCGGCCAGGTATTCCGACGACAGTACCATCACCCGTGATCATCTCAACCAGGTGTACGCCGATAAAATGAAAGACGCTTATAAAAAATATCCCAACGACCCTGATATCGCTGCACTGTATGCCGACGCCCTGATGCTGCAACACCCCTGGGATCTTTGGAATATAAACGGTACTCCCAAACCATGGACACCTGAGATACGTGAAGTACTGGAGAAAATTTTGGTCTCAAATCCCAACCATCCCGGCGCAAACCACTACTATATACACGTGATGGAACCTTCACCTTATGCCGATAAGGCCCTGGCAAGTGCCGACCGCCTGGGACAACTGACCCCTGGCTTATCACACATGGTGCATATGCCCTCGCATATTTACCTGCGTACCGGCGACTATCGTAAAGGCGCGCTGGTAAATGAAACCGCGGTGAAAAGCTATAAGGAGTATATCAACCTGTATGCGCCTGTTGTTGGAAATGATTTCCTGTATATCATCCACAACCTGCACATGCAAACCAACCATGCGATGATGAGCGGAGATTCGGCGTACTCCATTCATTCAGCCAAAGAAACCGTCAACAGTATTCCCAAAGAATACCTGGATATGGAAGCTCCATTGGGCAACTTTCTCCAATATATCGCGATGACTCCTGTACTGGTAAATGTGCGGTTTGGCAACTGGGCTCCTTTACTTGAGATGCCGCAGCCTGCCGCCCAGCAGATTTATGCCAATGTCCTATATCATTTCGGCCGGGGTATGGCCTTCAGTCACCAGGCAAAACAAGCTGAGGCAAAACAAGAGCTTGATGCGCTCCGGGCCCTGATGAAAGATCCCGTGCTTATGATCCCGATGTCTCCATTTTCACCTCCGATACAAGGCGCCACTGTCGCTGAGAACCTATTGGCTGGTAGTATTTCACTTGCTGATGAAAAATTTATCGATGCTATCACGGCATTTACAACCGCTGTGACCACTGAAGAAAATATGGTATACACCGAGCCGCGTGACTGGATGCTTAATCCAAAGCACTACCTGGGGAATGCCTATTTACACGCAGGTAAGCATGAAGCGGCCCGGCAGGTATTTTTGGTCGACTTAAAAAACAACAATGAAAATGGCTGGGCCTTATATGGCCTGTATAAGTCATGGCAGGGGCAAAAGAAAAAAAGCGAATCGCAAAAAGCTTTAGCGCGGTATAAAAAAGCATTTGCAAAGGCTGATATCGCATTGACGGGTCCTATCCATCCTTAACAAAGATTATTACTTTATCAATTTATCAAAAAGGAAAACTGGTTAATTTCACGGGATAATCTTTTCAGCCTGATGAAACGTGTATCCCTTCTCCTATTGATGATTTCGCTTAACCTGGTTTTATGGTCACAGAACCCTGAGGGCCGTCCTACTGTGGGTGTGACACTCAGCGGCGGAGGCGCGAAGGGTCTGGCGCATATCGGTATTTTGAAGGCCATTGACTCGGCGGGATTGAAAGTGGACTTTGTTACCGGAACAAGTATGGGCGCCGTTATTGGCGGTTTGTACAGCGTTGGCTATTCTGCCGATACACTTGAAAAGATCGCCCGCACGATCGACTGGGACCTGTTGCTGAGCGACCAATCGGGTTTGCGTAGCCTTTTTATGGAAGAAAAAGACGAGTATGGCAAATACGTGGTGGAGTTGCCATGGGTAAATAACAAATTCAAAATTTCAACCGGCTTTCTCGAAGCGCAGGAACTCTGGCTAAAACTGGCGGAATTATTTTTTCCTGTATACGATATCAAAGATTTCTCAAAGTTTAGTATTCCTTTTCGCGCTATCGCAACGGAGGTGGGTAATGGAGAAGCAGTTGTGCTGAAGGAAGGTGAGATCAGTACAGCGATTCGCGCCAGTGCAGCGATACCGTCTGTATTTACGGCCGTCGATTATAATGGACAGGTGCTGGTAGATGGTGGCATCAGCCGCAATTTTCCCGTTCGTGATGTAAAGGAAATGGGTGCCGACCTGGTGATCGGGAGTTACGTTGCTACAGGGCTGCTGCCACCCGAGAAAGTGCAGAATATGATCCAGCTCCTGCGGCAGATCGCGTTTTTCAGGGAAGCGGAAGATCAAAAAAAGGAAGTGCCGCTTTGCGATATCTATATTCCCTTCGATATGAAAGAATTCAGCATGGGAAGTTTCAATGATTCGGAAAAACTGTTGAAACTGGGTATAGAGGAAGGAAGAAAGCTTTATCCCCGCTTCAAAAAAATGGCCGATTCACTCGACGCGATCTATGGCAAAGCACATGTATTGAAACAACGTCTTCCTGCTATACGCACCGTAACCATCGACTCCATTCAGATCAATGGCCTGAAAAATACAACCGTACAGTTCCTGCTGAATACGATGAATTTTAAATACAACAAGGATTATACGGCAGGAGACTTATCGCATATGATCCGCCAGGCTTTCGGCGCGAGGTATTACAGCCGAATCGTTTATTCCCTCCATCCCCTGCCCAATGGGAAAACAAAACTCATCCTGGACCTGATCGAAAATCCGCTGAGTTTTTTAAAAGCCGGATTGCATTATAACCGGACAACTGGGATCGGGATCATTGCCAACCTTACAACACGTAATTTCCTCTGGACAAATTCACGTACGCTCGCGAGCATTAATATCGGAGAAAGTTTTCGTATCCGCGGCGAGCACCTGCAATACATCGGCCGCCTTAAAAATTATGGATTTACCCTGGGTGTACAATTCGATCGTATCGATCTGAACAACTATGACGCGTACAAAGAAAGCGGCGTTTATAAACGCAACCATCTTATCACGCAACAGAAATTTCATT
>JAEYVW010000176.1 GCA_023429365.1 Bacteroidota bacterium | reverse complement strand
TCGGCATCACGCATTAATAAAAAGCCGCCATGTTCTTTATCAAAAGAACGGGGAAACCAAAACGGGACCGTGTCGTTCAGCAATTGCCTTCCATAAAATTCCTGCAGACGCGAAAGATCTGCCTTATTGTAACTCATGTTGTGTTTTCTTTAATGTAAAATAAAATGTAGATGCCGGAAGCCCTGCTTCATTCACCAGGTTGGCCCGGCTAAACGGGCGCCAGGCATACGCGACGCCTTTGATTTTCTCTCCGTCCGGAATGTCTAACAGTAGCTTCGTGTTATCCTGGATACGCGCTGTTACCGGGATATGCCTGCCTGTCATCGTCACCAGTTCAAAACCATACAACGGCTGTTTATTGGAGGCCAATAGTTTTTTTGCAAATGAAAATTCAAGGATAAGCTTATTTCCTCCCTGTATTACGGATTCTATCTCCGGCCCGTTGGCAGTAACGGGCTGCTGATAGGTATACCGTTTTGCCAACAGTGCCAGCCTCTCACCAATTTCTTTTTTTCTTTTGGGATGCACATCCAGCGAATCACCGAGGTCGGAACTAACGGCCATATAAGTATTAGGGAGCTCTTTTTGTAGCTTTCGTTGTACATCGCGGAAATAAGGCCATGAAGGGCGACCGATCGAAGACAATTGCACAAAATAAAATGGAAACTCATACCCCCATTGTTTGCGCCAACTGTTTACCATCGTTTTAAATATCGTTTGATACAACTCGGGGTTGTGTGTATTACTTTCACCCTGGTACCAAAGCACTCCCTTGATTGGGAACCCCGTAAGTGCAGCAATACCAGCCTCATAATTATAACAGGGCTCGTAGGGATGTCGCTGCGTTGTTTTGGTGGCGCGTTTTAAATTCAGATCTGCGCGGTCACGGCAAAACTGTTGTATAAAATCTGACTTGCGCCAGTTCAACAATACATCTACCAATTGTTCATTGTGTTCCATGCTATACCTCTCCACCCAGGATTCCATCGGCGTACCACCCACCGCCACCTGAACCAGTCCAATGGGCACATTGAGATCGGCATTGATCTTTTTGCCAAAGTGAAATGCGATCGCAGAAAAATCCGCGGCAGAGATTGAATCGGAAGTCTCCCAGCTACCCGAAAAATATTGCAGCTTATTCACCTTGTCCATCGTGATGGAATCCCATTCCACCGCGTAGGTCTCCGCAATCGGTTTGTAGTTAAACAGTCGCAAACTGGGATGCTTCGCAGCATCACGAATCGCTTCAGCAGCTCCTTCTGATTGTCTTAGCTGGAAAGCCATATTTGACTGACCCGAGCAAAGCCATACATCACCGATCAGGATATCTTTCAGGCTGATCTTTGTATTCTGGCATACGATGGTCGCTTCATAGGGCCCGCCCACGGGTGGTGTTGGGAAGTTAATTTTCCAATCTCCATATGCATCTGCTATCTCATACTTGCTGATATTGTTAAACTTTATTTCCACCCGGCCGCCCGCATCGGCTTTCCCATAAAATGAAACAGATTTTCCACGCTGCATCACCATGCCATCAGTAAAAACAGGAGGCAATTGCAAACCCTGCCTGGTTCCGGTCATAAAACTAAAAACAGTTTGCGCGATGATACCGGCTCCTTCTGCATCGGGATGCAGGTTGTCGGCAAATAGGTCGGGCCTGCTATAGAGCGGTGTATGCAGGTCGATCAGGCCTGCACCATTGGACTTTGCGATCTCGGGGATGAGTTTCTGGATCTGCCAGAACCAGTCGCGGGTACCGGATTTGAATCGAGGATGACCACTGAAAATAGGTGTAAGCTGGCAGACGTATACCCGCATTTTGGGGTTTGTTTTTTTCAAAGTATCAATTAGCGAGGTATAGTCAGCAGCAAACTCATTTCGATAGTTGGGCCAGTTGCGCGGATCGGTGTCGTTGAGACCGAGATGGATGACTGCCACATCCGCGTTGAAGACTAGCGCATCCTTAAATGCCTGTGTTTTGATATAAGGCCTGTGCCCGCGCTGGAGTAATGTGGTACCACTTACACCGAAATTAGAAACGATAAACCTGTCGCCTAATAGTTTTTGTAACTGTGCCGGGTATGACTCAAGCGAAGGTTCTTTCAAACCCACGCCAAAGGTCACTGAATTGCCGATGCAGGCTACGCGGATGGGATCTTGTGATGGCTGTGAACTGGCTTTCGATATGATTGAAAATAGAAATAAAACTGCCAGCCAGGTACTTTTCATGATCTATTTCCATTTTACGGTTGTGAAAACAATCTGAGAATACCCGTCTTTTTCAAAAAGAACGCCAATACGTTTCTTATCGAGTTGCACAATATCAGAATATGCCGATGCATCACGCCGCGAGGGATTTGAATAAATCTCAATTTTCTTCTTCCAGGTTCGGCCATCATCATAACTGATACGAAGTGTGAGATGATCCCGGTTTTTTTCATCAGCGGCATTGCAAAAAGCAATGATATTCTCACTGGGCTTTCTTTTTGATAGTGTCAGAATCGTTCCCTCGCAAACGGGATCGGGTAGGTTGCGGTCAAAATATACTGTATCCCAGGATTGTCCGCCATCACTGCTGATGCCGACGATCCGTGCACGAATATCACCTTTCTGGTTACGGCTATTGATCATCAGCCGGCCGCCGCTGATCTCTGCCGCAGTTGATTCGTTACTGCCCGGCAATCCAAGGCTCGCGCCTAAATGAAA
>JAEYVW010000137.1 GCA_023429365.1 Bacteroidota bacterium | reverse complement strand
CTTCTGCTTTGGCACAGGCTTTCTGCAGATCATCATTCACAATGGATTTGTTGAAATGGTCTTTAAACGAAATCTCGTAGGATGCCTTATTGACCCGGGCCTGTAATGATTGTTCGGTTTCCGTCCCTCTTGATTCGAGCCTTCTTTTCAATTCCTCTACCGACGGCGGTTCAATAAAAATGGTAAGTGAAGTATCAGGGTATTGCTGTTGCACGTGGATCGCCCCTTTTACATCTATATCGAGCAGGGGACATTGGTGATTGTCCCAAAGACGCTGCAACTCACTTTTCAGTGTGCCATAGTATTTACCTTCATATACCATTTCCCATTCCACAAATTCATTTTGCTGGATCTTTTGCCTGAACTCCTGGAGCGACATGAAATAATAATCTTTCCCGTTTTTTTCATAATAACGTGCTTCTCGCGTAGCTGCAGAAATCGAAAAAGCCAGCTGGGGAAATACCTCCAGCAAATGCCGCGTGATGGAAGTCTTGCCTGCTCCGGACGGCGCTGTAATAATTATGATCTTGTTTTGATAAGAAACCATGTGCAAAGAAAGCAAATGAATCGGAATAGGACCAGGCGGAAAACAATTTATCCTATATTCTCCTGATGCTGGCTCCAAGCGACTGGAGGCGCTTGTCGATATATTGATAGCCCCTGTCGATCTGTTCTATATTTTGTATCACGCTTCTTCCTTCAGCGCTGAGAGCAGCGATTAATAACGCAACTCCCGCACGAATATCAGGACTGCTCATGGTAATGCCCCGGAGTTGCTGTTGGCGTTCGAGCCCGATCACCACAGCGCGGTGCGGATCACAAAGAATGATCTGTGCGCCCATGTCGATAAGTTTGTCGACAAAAAACAAACGGCTTTCAAACATTTTTTGATGGATCAGCACACTACCCCTGGCCTGTATTGCCGTTACCAGTACAATGCTTAACAGATCTGGTGTAAATCCCGGCCAGGGATGATCATAAATAGTCAAAACACCTCCATCAAAATACCGGCGTACTTCATAGATCTCCTGCGACGGAATATGAATATCATCGCCTCTAAATTCTAGTTGAATGCCCAATTGCTGAAATTTTTCAGGGATGATACCGAGATGAGCTACGCCCGCATTCCTGATAGTGATATCACTTTGCGTCATGGCCGCCAATCCGATAAAAGATCCTACTTCTATCATGTCAGGCAACATACGGTGTTCGGCACCTCCCAGGTAGTCCACGCCGGTGACAGTAAGCAGGTTGCTGCCGATACCATCGATCTTCGCGCCCATACTGACAAGCATTTTGCAGAGCTGTTGTGTATAAGGTTCGCAGGCGGCGTTGTAGATGGTTGTTTTCCCGTTGGCCATAACGGCAGCCATGACGATATTGGCGGTACCGGTCACCGAGGGTTCGTCGAGCAACATGCTCATACCTTCCAGGTGCGGTGCTTCGAGATGGAAAAACCCATCCTCTGGATGGTAATGAAACTTTGCTCCCAGTTTTTCAAAACCAACAATATGGGTGTCGAGTCTGCGCCGGCCAATCTTGTCGCCACCGGGTTTAGGTATAAATGCTTTGCGGTACCGCGAAAGCATGGGTCCGGCCAGCATAACGCTACCCCGGAGCCTGCCGCTTTTGATTTTATAATCTTCGCTGTGCAGGTAATCAATATCTACATCATCAGCCTGGAAAATACAGGTATCACGCTGTGGACGTTCTATCTTCACCTTCATCTCGCCCAGCAGTTCGATCAATAAGTTTACATCGAGGATATCCGGGATATTGCTGATCGTGACTTTTTCCGGTGTTAATAAAACGGCGCTGATAATTTGTAACGCTTCGTTTTTGGCGCCCTGCGGATGAATATCTCCGTAAAGTTTATTTCCACCGATCACTTCAAATGAAGGCATAGTATCACGTTTAAGGTTTAAAAAAAAGTTGACAGAATTACCTGTCAACTTCCATTCTTATATCCGTATTCAATTCGGGGTTAATATCTTTTTTTCTTGAATTTGCCACCACCGCGGTCGCGATCATTCCTGTCGTTGCGGTATTGTCCACCACCGCCGCCATTTCTTTGCTGGAATTTTCCTCTTTGTTTACCATAATTGCCCCGTTCTCTCTCGCGGTTGTCCTGCTGCCTGTATGCTTTTACATAAGGTGTATTGGTAAATGTAAGTTGGCCATTGGTGATACTTGTAAGTTCAGTTTGTATCGCGTCATCATGGACCACTTCCTTATGCCAGTTATTGTAGGCAAGTTTCATATAATAGGCGATAGCATTCGCAAAGCCGGAGCGTTTTTCGGGATCTTCTTCCTTCAGGGCTTTGTGGATCACTACTTCAAGGTTTTTACCAAGATGCGAATATCTCGGGTGTCTTTTAGGATAGGGCAGGGGCTTGGGTTTCTCACTAAGTGATTCCCGTGTTGGAATGGGGTATGGGGATTTTACGTCGAGCTTGAAATCCGATATAAAGAAGAGGTGATCCCAGAGTTTATGGCGAAAATCTTCCACGTTTTTCAGGTGGGGGTTCAGAAACCCCATTAATTCAATCACTGCCTGTGCGTTACGTTGGCGTCTTTCGGGGTCTTCGATACTGAGCAGGTGTTCGATCATCTTTTGCACATGACGTCCATATTCGCGCATGGCAAGGCCATTTCTCGTAGTATTATATTCCATAAAAACTTGTGTGGAGCAACAAATGTAGACAAATTGGCTGAATTGTTTTACCAGAGGGCAAAAAGAAAGGGGCCCCGAACCAAGGCCCCTTTTACAAGCCACCATCCTCTTCCACCTAAGAGGTCATTTAATTAGAAGTTGTGTTACGCTGGATTCAAGGCTTTTTTTATCGGTAAGTCTTAACCAATAAACACCCGGTGTCAATTTCGCAATTTCCATGTAAGCCGATCCGGGTCGCACTGCAATATCTCTTTCCTCGATTACCTGACCCTGCGTATTATATAAAAGAGCATAAAAATGTCCGCTCAAACTATTATCAAATTTGATACCAACTATACCCGTAGAGGGGTTTGGATAAACAGAAAATTTTTGACGTACGGAGTTTTCCAGTACTACCTGCCTGGTATTACTATAATGTACATACCCGTTTGAATAAACCTGCTTAATTCTGAAATAATAAACTCCTGTCTCACCTGCAGGCGCGGTATAACTAAACTTGTAAGGATCGTTGCCCGCGTTCTTTGGAACGGTACCGATACTTGTAAAATTATTTCCATCTCTACTCACTTCTGCTTCATAGTAATAATTAGCATAGATTTCATCATACCCACCCCATTTCAGATCAACATTTACATCGCTCAGCTTATTAAGGGTGAAATCATAAATGTTTACCGGCAGTACAGCAGCAGGACAGGTGCAGTATTCAAATCGGAAATTTACCATCGCCGAACTCAATACTAGTGCAGAACTGCTACCACCGGGTACAATTCCGACAGCGGATGCGTTTACATCATAATTATAACTCACGCTGTCTATTCCGTAAAACTGGGCAATGGTAGCCGAGTCGTTGATATTGGCGCAAAGCACACGTGTTAAGACAGTATCAGAACCTTTTGAATAGAAGTCTGTTCCTGCACCAGGTATTCCGTCATAAAGAGACAGGGGAAACGGTCCAAAGCTCAGGTTGGCATTGCTCGACAGGGATGTAGGTATACCCGGACCTGTGATAACGTCCACGCGATCGTATGTATAGCTTGCATTTTGAGAAGAAGATGAAAAGTTTTGCAGTGCCACCGTATCAATAATACCCTTAATAGTCACACAAAGTCTTACACAGGTCACCATACCCGACTCAGGATCAAATTTGGGAAACTGCACTTCCTTCGCCACGATACCGGCAGGTATCATGATCGTGGTATCAAAAGCGGTACCACCAGCTGGCTGGCCGTCGGGGCATTGGGCCCTGACATTTGAAACCAGTACGAAAGAAACTAATAATAAAGAAAAGCTAGTGTACATTTTTTTCATAGGCCACGGTTTTGGTTCCCTGTTTGGTTCTCACATTCCGCGATAAAAATAAACCCGGATCAATGGGCATACAATTGTATATCTGCCCATTTTATCAGTCAGTAATAAACGAATATCCACAGTAAAATAACTGTATTATTATACCTGCGATTCCTATGAAAAAAGACAGGTGAAATGAGCGTAGAAGTCAAGGTGGAAATAGCATATGCGTTTCGAATTTTTTATCGTGATTCTCCGTGTTGCCCGGACAGATATTACGACCGAAATGATGAACCATTTACCTTTGATGCGCATGAAGATTGGAATCGATATACGATCTATTGGAAATAACAACAATACAGATTATGCTTTTTTTCTTACTGAAGTATTGAAAAAAATGACGCTGAAATTTGGGCAGGATGAGTTTCTACTAATTTCCGATAAAACTTCTGACAGCTCCTTTTTTACGGGAGAAAATGTAAAATCCGTGGTGAAAGGTCCCGCGACCGGCAATCCCTTATTGCTAAAACTCTGGTACGATGTAAAATTGCCTGCCATCCTGAAAAAACACGATGTGGAAATATTGGTAGCGGGCCCGGGTGTTTGTTCGCTGCAAACAAATATTCCGCAATGCCTCGTCATCGACGATCTTTCCTACCTGCAGTTCCCTTCTGATACAAAAAGGGGCACTTTGTTTTTTTTAAGAAGGTATATGAAGAGATTCATGCTGAAATCAGGCAGCATTCTCACGGGCTCCAATTTTCTCAGCGAAGGTATAAGTCAATTATTTCCACCCGCAAAGGAGAAAATACATGTTATCCAAAACCCCGGTAAAAATTTTCATGCACTGGATGAAAACGAAAAGGACAAAACTCGAAAGGCGTACACCGAGGGTAAAAATTATTTTTTATTCAGCGGCCCAATAGACCACCGGAGTAATATCATCAACCTATTGAAAGCATTTTCAGTTTTTAAGAAAAGACAAAAAGCAGACTGGAAACTGGTGATTGCTGGTTCAATCTCACCCCGCTTTAAAAAGTTTGCGACAGATTTGAAAACGTATAAATACCGGGATAGCCTGGTATTGCCCGAGCGGGTGACTGAGAAGGAATTGGGAAAACTCACTGGCGCAGCGTATGCCATGGTAAATCCCGGTACCGCTGCGGGATGGAGTGCCATGATGCTGGCTGCTCTGCGAAGCGAAGTTCCGCTGATCCTTTCAAAAAAATCCAGCCCCGGTCAATGGGCTGACGATGCGGTGCTATATATTGATCCGTCGGATCATGCCGATATTGCAGAGAAAATGATGTTGATTTATAAAGACGAATCATTTCGAAAAAACATGGTGGAAAAAGCTGTGAGGGTTGCTGGCGAGTTTACCTGGGATAAGGCGGCCGATGAATTCATGAAGGTGATCAGGGAAACTGCCGGTCGGGGGTATAAAGCTGTTTAAACCCGGGAATGAAATAGTACCTTTGCCCACTTAATTATTCTTTATATGAGCGTGTCAAGTATCACTATCGATGTACATACCGACGAAAACAAGATCCCAGATGCTATCAGCTGGAACGCGACCGATACCACGGCCGACCAGGGACAGAAGGCAAAAGCTATGATGCTGGCTTTTTGGGATGGCGCGGAGAAGACTGCGCTTCGCATTGATCTGTGGACAAAAGACATGATGATCGATGAGATGGCTGATTTTTTTTATCAGACTTTGATGACTATGGCCGACACATATGGTCGTGCCACCAATTATAAGGATATGGTGGGGGATATGAAAAATTTTGCCCAGGAGTTTTACCAAAAATTCCGGGAAAAACAAATGAAAGAAAATAAGGCTTAAGCCACGAATGACACGAATTGCACGAATGGGTTTCTGATAATGATGAATTGAGTATTGGCCCATTCCTAAACTATTCGTGGCATATAAAACTCGACTATGAACCTTGAACAAAAGATTATGGCTGAGCTCAAAACAGCCATGCTGGCAAAAGATGAAGCCAGCCTTCGCAGTCTGCGGGCGATCAAAGCCGCAATATTATTGGTTAAAACATCCGGTGCCGGCGCCGAACTCAAGGAGGAGGATGAAGTCAAACTCTTGCAGAAGCTCGTCAAGCAGCGGAAAGATTCGCTAGAGATCTTTCAACAGCAAAATCGACCCGACCTTGCACAAAAAGAGCTGGAAGAAATTGCTGTGATCGAAAAGTTTTTGCCGCAGCAGTTAACTGCCGAAGAGTTGAAAGAGGAATTAACAAAGATCATCGCAGAAACGGGCGCCAGTTCTCCAGCCGACCTGGGCAAAGTGATGGGTATCGCCAGTAAGAAGTTTGCGGGCCGGGCAGATGGAAAAACCATTTCAGGTCTTGTTAAAGAATTATTGACGAAGTAACCTGCAGTAATGATAAGCTTTGAGGTAAGATAAAGGGAATGATCAACATTTAACGTTTCTTACTGACCAAAAGCTATCCCGTTCCCATCCTCGCAAAAATATTTTTGAGAGTGCCTCGTTGTATCAAACAGCAATAATCTATGTTTTTAGACATCGTACTAGCGATCATCCTGGTGCTGGCGATAATCAAAGGCTTCCAGCGCGGACTGATCGTTGGTGTTTTCTCCTTTGTGGCAATTATTATTGGGTTAGCCGCTGCTCTAAAGCTCTCTACGCTGGCGGCGGGCTATATAGGTCACGCCATCAATATTTCTGATACCTGGCTTCCTATCATCTCCTTTGCGCTTGTATTTATTGTTGTGGTTTTACTGGTAAGACTTGGAGCCAACATGATCCAGCGAACGGTAGAGTTTTCGATGCTGGGTTGGGTGAACCGGCTGGGAGGAATTTTATTTTATGTCGCAATATTCGTTATTGTTTATAGCGTCATTTTGTTTTATGCTGAGCAGGTAAATCTTATCCGCGAAGAGGCAAGACAAAATTCAGCCACATATTCGTATGTGCAGCCCTGGGGGCCGAGGGTCATCGACAGTATGGGACAACTCATTCCTTTCTTCAAAGATATGTTTACCGATCTCCAGGGATTTTTCGACGGCGTGGCGGAACAGATCCCCGAGGCACAGAGTCAATAAAATTTCACTTCAGGATTAGACAGGCGATTCTTTTACCAGGAACATGTCCGTGTGTTGATTGATAATGTCAAATTCATATAATATCATCAACAGTCTGGCAGTGGGCTTAATAATTACGTTATTATCGCTTGTGACATGCTATTTCAGACCCATCCAGCGATATTATTTAAGAATTCTATATAGACCTAAATGATAAACACCTTGCGTATTTACCTATTATGTGAGTTAGGCAGTTATCTTTGTAGCTACAACTGAGCGGGTTCACCGGTTATAAATTTGCAGTAAAACGATTATTTTAGTAAAAAATTAAGGCACCGGAGATCATGAGTTACGAAATAAAGCAGGATAATAAGTTTAGATTTATAGAGGAAGGCGATGGGGAACCGTTGGTGCTGCTGCATGGCCTGTTTGGCGCTTTGAGCAATTTTGCAAGCCTGATAGAATATTTCAAGCAGTATAATAAGGTAGTGGTTCCCATTCTACCCCTGCTTGACATGGATATTCTGCATACTTCGGTAGGCGGGCTGGCAAAGTTTGTCAACAAATTCATTGAAACAAGAGGCTATCGTAATGTTCACTTACTGGGGAATTCCCTCGGCGGACATGTTGGCCTGGTATATGTATTAAAAAGTCAGCCTGATTGCATTAAATCGATCATTCTTACCGGTAGCTCGGGACTGTTTGAGAACGGGATGGGTGATTCCTACCCGAAGCGGGGCGACTATGAATATATTCGGAAAAAAACGGAGCTGACATTTTACGACCCCAAAATGGCCACCGATGAACTGGTGGATGAAGTATTTGCAATTACCAATAACCGGCTGAAAGTCATAAAGATCATTGCTCTCGCCAAGAGCGCTATCAGAAATAATTTAGGGGAAGAGCTCAATCAAATCAAACTTCCTACGTTATTAATCTGGGGAAACAATGACACCATCACTCCGCCTTTTGTGGCCAGGGAGTTTAATAAGTTGATCCCCAATAGCGAACTCTATTTTATTGACAAGTGTGGCCACGCACCCATGATGGAAGTGCCGGACGAGTTCAACATGATACTTCATAAATTTTTGAAAAAACTCAATGAGCCTGCAACAGTTAGCTGATTGTTTGGGTCTTTGTAGAAAAAATAAGGAGCCGCTATCCATATGTTAACAGGAGAAATACAATCTCAGTCTTTGCCTTACCTGCACTTGCATGACAAGGTTTACCAGGCTCTTCAGCTAATGAACGACAACCAGGTAGCCCACCTTCCTATTGCAGACGGAGATAAATACATCGGCATCGTTAGTGAAGACGACCTGCTGATGGTTGATAATGACCACACGGAATTGCGTGAACTCCAACAATCTTTTGGCAATGTTTCGGTAAAAAACAATGAGCATTTTTTAAAGACTATTCAACTGGCAGCCGAGAATGGCCTTAGCGTTGTACCAATCGTGGATGATGAAGCGGATATCGTTGGCGCCGTAACCTATAACGAATTGCTCCGGCATGCTTCGGAATTTATGAGCCTCAACGAGCCGGGCGGGCTGATTGTACTTGAAATGGATAGCAACCAGTATTCCTTCAATGAGATCAGCAAACTGGTGGAAACCAATGATGCGCAGATCACACAACTTAATACCTCCAACGATTCGGGCACTGGCACCATGCAGGTAACGATACGTATCAACAAACACGAAGTATCAGACATTGTCGCCACCTTCCAGCGGTACGAATACAATGTAAAATACTTTTTCGGGGAAGAGCAATATGCCAATGAATTACGCAGCAATTACGACAACCTGATGAATTACCTCAAGATCTAAGTTTTTGCCCGCCATTTCCATACTTTAGAAATTTCCGGTTATTTTTAGTTGATATTGTAGTTCAGAAAATGCAGAGGAATCGAAAATACTTACTAGGGCTCTTATTGTATATTGCTTGCTGCCATCATACGTTTGCCCAACACACAGGTGAAGACAATATGATGCCTGATGAAACCGGAATGTTACCACCGGATTCAACACGCCCACCAGGCATTGAAAGGCCATTTATCGTTCGACATATAGTCATTGAAGGAAATAAAAAAACAAGACCCGGCATCATACTCCGTGAGATACCCTTTCAGCCAGGTGATACCTATCTCTTACAGGACCTGGTAAAAAAATTTGAACTCGCCCGTCAACAATTGATGAATACCACACTCTTTCATGAAGCAATTGTGGCATTAAAAAGTTTTGACGGGTACAACATCGATATCCTGGTGCAGGTGAAAGAACGATGGTATATTTTTCCCGTCCCCTATTTCAAGCCGGTTGACCGTAATCTGAACCAATGGCTCGTAGAGCAAAAAGCAAGTTTCTCACGGGTAAATTTGGGAGGCAAATTGATGTATAATAACGTGACCGGTCGAAATGATAAACTCAAACTCTGGTTGATCGGCGGGTACACCAAGCAGATCATGTTCAACTACGACAGGCTGTATATTGACAAAAACATGAAGTGGGGTATGATGGTGGGATTTGCGATGGGTAAGAACCGCGAGTTGAATTATGTTTCCGAAAATAATAAGCAGATATTTCTTGACGGTGATGATTACCTGAGAACCTTTACTCATGCTTCTGCCGAACTTACTTATCGTAAGGCGATCAAAACCCGTCACCGTTTTGGGATCGCTTATCTCCGCGAGAAGGTGGCGGATACGATCGTAAAACTTAACCCGGGCTATTTCCGCAATGAACGTTCAAGGATCGATTTCCCTCGGTTGTACTATACGATGACATATTATGACCTCGACTATATCCCTTATCCCACCCGCGGCTATGCTGCGGAAGTAACGCTAAAGAAGGAAGGGTTTACAAAGACGACCAATCTCTGGGAGCTTACTACCAAAGGCTCAGCGCACTGGCCTACTGGAAAGCGAAGCTTTTTTAGCCTTAATTCATACGCGTCTATCAAACTCCCATTCTCACAGCCTTATTTTAACCAGCGCCTGTTAGGCTATTCAGATGTGTTTATCCAGGGTTATGAATATTATGTGATCGACGGGGTGCTGGGTGGCTATCTCAAAGCATCTATGTCGCGCCGGCTTTTTAATTTTAATATCATGATGCCCGGAACCAAAAAACTGATGCCGGTAAAAGTGCCCATCAATATCTATGGAAGGGTATATGGGAATGGCGGGTATACTTATAATCCCAATGAAAACACGAATGATCTTTCCAATAAGATGTTATTCTCATACGGAATGGGTATCGACATCACAACTGTCTATGATTTTACACTGAAAGTCGACTGGTCATTTAATCAATTAGGTCAAAACGGTATATTTATACACAAGAAGGTGGTTTTTTAAGGAGTGATTAAAAGACCTTTTACAAAACAGAAGATGAAAGCAGCAATTTATAGCAGGATCATTGAGGAAGAGCAGAGAGGTAATGTGCAGATATTTTTTGACGAGCTTGAAAAACAAAATATCCAGGCGGTCATTTTCGAACAGTTTTTCGAGCAGATTAAAGATTTAATACGGCTGCCGGCCGACACGGGTGTTTTCTCCGTTTCGGAAGATCTGACACCTGAAGTGGAGTTTGTGATCAGTCTTGGCGGCGACGGCACCCTGCTGGATACAGTAACCCTGGTTAGGGATAAAAATATTTCTATCATCGGCATCAATTTCGGTCGGCTGGGCTTCCTGGCAAGTATCGGCCAGGATGAAGTAAAAGAAGCTGTACAGGCCCTGGCCCGGCGCTCCTTTGTGATCGACAAAAGAACCCTGCTACACCTCGACGCCGACCTGCCCCTTTTTGGTAATGTACCCTACGGCCTCAATGAATTTTCAGTGCATAAAAGAGATACGGCCTCGATGATCAAGATCCATACTTACCTCAACGGGGAATTCCTGAATACTTACTGGGCTGACGGCGTGATCCTGGCCACCCCGACCGGTTCTACCGGTTACTCGCTGAGTTGTGGAGGCCCCATTGTTTTTCCTGATTCCAAAAGCTTTGTAATCACGCCAGTAGCGCCACACAACCTCAATGTCAGACCCCTGATCGTGCCCGACGATAATATTATCTCATTTGAAGTGGAAAGCCGCTCGGAAAGCATTATCTGCTCGCTTGATTCACGCCGGGAGATCGTCGGGAAAAATGTGTCGCTGGCGATAAAAAAGGAAAACTTCACGATCAACCTGATCCGCCTGAGTGAAAACAGCTTCCTGCAAACTCTTCATAGCAAGCTCACCTGGGGCCTTGATAAAAGAAATTAGACAGGCTTTCTTAGGCTTATGTGTCCGTTTGAAATTAGCCGGGAACACGGAGAGAGGAGAAGAGTATTGATTGACATTGTATTTTTCTTCCCGTTTTTCCGTCTTCCCGGCAAAATGATACTTCTTTTCTTAGGATAATAAAAGAAAATTGCTATTTTTCCGTTATTATTCCCGGACTCCCTCCAGCATATGATAAACCTGCCTTCAGTTTTTTTCATCTCCACTAAATGAAAAAATTGCAGGGAATAAAACCAAATCCACCTGGCGGTTTAAATTATTTTAAAAATGAAGACTTTTTCTACGGTCGTAGCTATTGGTTTACTTCTATCTATCTTACCCGGCACATCTGGTGCTCAGAATTCAATCGTACAGGAAGGTGAATTTGGTATCGGCCTCGGCGCAGGGCATTATTTTGGTGACCTCAATACCCGTGCGAAATTCAACCGCCCAAAAATGGCCGCCACGGTCTTTTTCCGCAAAAATTTCAGCAATTATATATCGGCCCGTATCGGCGCTAGCTTTGCAAGAGTCGGGTATTCAGATATTTATAATTCTGATAATGAATATATGTACCGCCGCAACCTAAGCTTTAACAGCAATGTCTGGGAGCTTGCACTGCAGGGTGATTTCAACTTTTTCCGTTTTATGCCGGGTGAATCAGGATTCAATTTTACGCCATATATCACCCTGGGAGTGGGTGCGTTCAGTTACGATCCTTTTGCCTATCTCGATAACGAAAAGATCTACCTCCGACCGCTGGGCACCGAAGGACAGGGCAGCGCTCTTTACCCCGACCGCAAGCAGTATAGTAGCATGGGTATCAGTATTCCTTTTGGCGCGGGTATAAAATATTCCATCAACGAACGCTTTAATATTGCCTTCGAAGTGCTTCACCGCTATACCACTACAGATTACCTGGATGATGTAAGTAAAACTTATGTGGACCCCTCGGTCTTCCCGGCCAATGCTGATAACAGTCCCTCACAGGCCTTCCGCCTGCACGACCGCTCGGGTGAATTGGGCGAACCGATAGGCATTCCCGGCCGTCAGCGGGGAAATAGCCGTCAGAAGGACCAGTTCATCACCGCAATGATCCACCTTACTTTCAACCTGCAATCGTACCGGTGCCCCACAGCTGACTAATTTATTTGCCTTTTCTTTCCCCTGATTTATTCGAATTTCGTCAAATCAGATACCTTTGCCCCCCAATATTTCCAGGGTTGTCTTTTTGCCGGGAAGACGAGGAGACGGGAAGTAAAATAGATTGCCAGTCAATCCTTACCGTCTTTAAGCCTTACCGCGCCATTTCAAATTGATAGATTACCCTTATTTCCGGGAAATATAAAGGTTACTATGTCAGCGCTTTTAGAAAAAATTGATAAAGACCGGTTGCCCCGCCACATTGCCATCATCATGGATGGTAACGGCCGTTGGGCAAAAGAGCAGGGCCAGGACCGGCTCTATGGTCATTTTCATGGCGTTGAAAGTGTGCGCAATATCGTAGAAGGCTGCGCTGAATTGGGAGTGGGCTACCTGACACTTTACGCGTTCTCTACGGAAAACTGGGATCGCCCGGAATACGAAGTGATCGGGCTGATGGAGCTGTTGGTCAGCACCATTCGGAAAGAAGTGGAAAGCCTACACAAGAACAATATTAAGCTGCATGTGATCGGGGATATGAGTATGTTGCCCGAATATGCCAGGCAGGAACTAAATGAAGCGCTTGAAATTACCCGTAACAACACCGGTTTGAATCTTGTAATGGCATTGAGTTATAGCGGCAGATGGGAATTGCTGAACGCTGTAAAAAATATAGCCTATGAGGTAAAGACCGGTAAGATGAATGTGGAGGAGATAGACCAGGATACCCTGCAGCGGTATCTCTGCACGAGTGAATTTCCCGATCCCGAGCTGATGATCCGTACAAGCGGGGAATTCAGGATCAGTAATTTTCTTTTATATCAATTAGCTTATGCTGAACTGTATTTCACCCAGGTGCGTTGGCCCGATTTCAGGAAGGAAAATTTATACGAAGCTATCCTGGATTACCAGGGGCGTGAGCGACGATTTGGTAAAACAGGTGAGCAGTTGGAGTCAGGACAAACGGCATCTAGTTAGCGATGGCCGCGAAGCCTTGCCAAATGCAGGTTTAGCAGTGTATTTTAGGAGTTTTCCAAAGGTTCAAAACCGGGTTCGTTTTAACAAACACTTTCGATATTTACCGTTAATTTGCCGCCGCAACAGGAGTTTGGCGGCTTTTATAAAATACAAACGACCAACTAATTCGCTGTTTGTCTCGCCGCAGGCGTGACGGGCTTCATTTTGATTTGAAAAAAAACCCATGCAACGACTTTCACTCCGGTTCCAGGTTCTATTAATATTGATGATCGCCTCTGTACTAACTGCAAGGTCACAGGATGATACTACAAGACCGACCTCTGTTGATCCGAAATTACTGGAATGGGAGAATGCCAGGATACCCCGCGAATACACCATTGCTGATGTTTCGATCCGCGGCATAAGGCACCTGGATACTGCCATTGTATTGTCCATCTCAGGCTTACAGACTGGTGATAAATTCATGCATCCCGGTAGCGATATTTTCGCTAAGGCAATTGCCAACATGTGGCGCCAGAAATTATTCGCGGGAGTCCAGATCTATGTTACAAAAATTGTAGATGACAGGGTGAGTATCGAGATCAGCGTGGAGGAACGGCCACGACTGGGAAATTTTAAGTTTATAGGCATCAAAAAAACGGAAGCGGAAGAGTTGCAGGGCAAAATTGGCTTGGCCAAGCAAACCCTGATCACCGAAAACATGAGGCGGAATATCCATGAAGTAACCACCAAGTTTTACCGGGAAAAAGGATTTGAAAATGTCAAAATACGGATAGAAGAAAAACCAGATCCGGCTTATGCCAATTCCAATGCCATGAACATCTACGTGGACAAGGGTAAAAAGGTAAGGATCGATGAGGTAAATTTCTTTGAAAACGAAAACGTATCCGAGCTGAAGCTGAAAAAGCAAATGAAGGGTACAAAGGAGATGAGTAAGTTCACCCTGTTCCCTTCTAAATACCAAAGCCCTTATGGGCCAGATGAACGCCCGAGCTTCAAGGAATACCTGAAAGACTGGGGTTTTCTTTCGCTGTCAAAAACAAAAACGGTATTGGATCCATATTTCCG
Source organism: Bacteroidota bacterium (assembly GCA_023429365.1). Taxonomy (GTDB): domain Bacteria; phylum Bacteroidota; class Bacteroidia; order Chitinophagales; family Chitinophagaceae; genus Terrimonas_B. The sequence goes on along the minus strand of JAEYVW010000137.1, from coordinate 2,775 downwards.
ATTCAAACTATTTAGTTCGGCGAAGTTCAATCCTACCAAGTATGAGGAAGACAAGGCAAAAGTGCTGCAGTATTACAACTCACTAGGCTATCGGGACGCGCAGATCATAGAGGATACCATACTTACCCAGGACAATAAACTTTATGTCGACATAAAAGTTGACGAAGGTCGCAGATACTATTTTGGAAATATCACCTGGAAAGGCAACTCAAAATTCTCAGATTCTCTTTTGAATATTGTTCTTGGTATTCAAAAAGGAGATATTTATAACCTTGATATCCTCAACAAACGTCTTGGTAAGGAGCTGTCGCAGGAAGGTGGTGATATCAGCGGATACTATATGGATGACGGATACCTGTTCTTCCGTGTGGATCCGGTTGAAACTGCCGTATATAATGATACCATTGACCATGAGATCCGGATCACGGAAGGTCCGCAGGCAAGGATCAAAACGGTGACGATCGCCGGTAATGAGCGCACAAAGGACCATGTAATACGGCGCGAGCTTCGAACTATTCCCGGTGAGCTGTTCAGCCGAACTGACCTCATCAGATCAACTCGTGAACTTGGCAACCTTCAATATTTTAACCAGGAGACAATAAATCCTGGTGTGGTACCCAATCCCGATGATGGTACCGTGGATATCAACTGGTCGCTCGAAGAAAAATCATCTGACCAGCTTGAACTTTCTGCCGGATGGGGTGGTGGTATTGGTCTTACCGGTACACTCGGGGTTACATTTAATAATTTCTCCATTAAGAATATCTGGAAAAAGCAGGCATGGGATCCACTGCCCACAGGTGATGGACAAAAGCTTAGTATCAGGGTACAATCCAATGGTAAGGCATTCCGTTCCTACAACTTCTCCTTCACCGAGCCATGGCTGGGAGGTAAGAAAAGAAATTCACTGACGCTTGCTTATAACAATAGTAAATACTCAAATGCCTTCGATCCATTTACGGGTCGTATCGACAATGAGAGATCGGATACCAATTACCTGAAAGTAAATGGCGCATCTATTTCACTGGGTAAACAATTGAAATGGCCTGATGACTATTTCAGCCTGGTATACGCGGTTAGCTTTACGCAATATAAAAGACGCAACTACGGGATTTTCCCCGGTGCTTCACCGAATGGCACCTCGAATAACCTGAGCTTTAAACTCGCATTGCAGCGGTCTTCGGTATTTGATCCTATCTTCCCAAGAAGCGGATCAAGCTTAATGGCCAGCGTACAGTTTACACCACCTTATACATTGTTTAATCCTGACCTCGTTACTTCAACGGATCCCTATAAAAATCCTGAATATCACAAATGGCGTTTCAATGCCGAGTGGTATGTGCCAATCGGCAAACCGGGTGGTGCAGACAAGAACAGGCAGTTCGTGATGAAACTGGCAGCCAAGTATGGTTTCATGGGCCGTTACAACAGCAAACTGGATTACTCACCGTTTGAGCGGTTCCAGGTAGGTGATGCAGGTCTGACGAACAACTATGGTCTGCTGGGTTATGATATCATAGCGCATCGTGGTTATCCCGTTTATGAGTCGTCCGATCCAACGATCAACCCCGACCAGCAAAACGCGAACAATTACTTTACTATTTTTAACAAATATCAGTTGGAGCTTCGTTACCCGTTAGTAACCAACCCTAGCAGTACCATCTACGGTCTAACGTTTTTTGAAGCAGCCAATGGTTGGTATGATTTTAAGAATTACAATCCATTCCGCCTGCGTCGCAGTGTGGGTGTTGGTATGCGTTTCTTCCTGCCCATGTTTGGTCTGCTTGGATTCGACTATGGTATTGGGCTTGATCGTATCCGGCCGGGTGGAGGATTAAAAGACGCGTCCCGCTTTACCTTTATGCTTGGATTTGAACCCGAGTAAAATCTATCCCGCCAGGGAAAAAATAAAATAACGATCATGAAAAGAAAATTGTTTTTTGCCTGTTTTATCATGCTGATGGGACTGGCAGTTCATGCGCAGAAATATGCCATCATTGACACCCGCTATATCCTGGATAAAATGCCAGAGTATACGCAGGCACAAAAACAGCTCGATGCTATAGCGGCCGACTGGCAGCGTGATATCGATGGAAAGCAGGCCAGCCTCGACAAAATGTACAAGGATTATGAAGCCGAGCAGATCATGCTGAGCGACGACCTGAAGAAAAAGAGGGAAGACCAGCTTTTTTTGAAGGAAAAAGAGCTCCGCGATCTTCAGCGTCAACGTTTTGGTTTTGAGGGTGATCTGTTTAAAAAAAGGCAGGAACTCATCAAGCCTGTGCAGGATAAGGTCTATAACGCGGTTCAGAAGATCTCTACCCAGCGGGGCTACGATTTTGTGCTCGATAAAAGTGAAGGAATTACCATTATATTTGCCGACCCTAAACTGGACAAGAGTGAGGATGTGCTGAGGGAGCTGGGGATTAGGGGGTGAGTTTGAAAAATGTGAAAATGTGAAAATGTGAAAATGTGAAAATGTGGGAGATATTAAAACTCACAACTCACAATTCACCACTCACGACTGACGACTCACGACTCACGATTCACGATTCACGAGAAAAACCAGCAACCAGGAATTGGAAATTGTTAAAGAAAATAAAACAAGCAACTAAAGGTTGATAAAGCCTATCTCTACAAAATAAAAATTGACAAAACCCTGCTAAGGGAGAAAAACAAAACAAACAAGATGAAAAAATTGAAAATGCTTGCAGTAGTCGCGGGCTTGCTGATCGCCGGAAGCGGGGTTAATGCGCAAACCAAGATAGGCTACAT
>JAEYVW010000078.1 GCA_023429365.1 Bacteroidota bacterium | reverse complement strand
TTGTCAACAAACAATCGGTGCTGACTAGTCGTGAAGGTTATTACTATGCCGATCTCAAAGACGTCTATTTCAAAAAGGATGTGAAACTAAAAGATCCCGCTTATAATATCGATACAGATTCTCTTCTTTACAATACGACTTCACAGACTACACGGTTTATTTCTCTAACGACGATAAAAGACAGTAGCGGACGTACTATTAAAACACGCGACGGTTATTATAATCAACAAACGGGCAAGGCGGAATTTGGACAGCGTCCCGAGATCATTGATGGAAAAAGATACATAACGGGTAATCGCATCGCATTCGATGACAGCACAGGAATATACCAGGCGGAAGGAAACGCAATCGTGGAAGACACCGCGCAGGGGACAACCATTTTAGGCGGACTGATTTATCAAAACAGGAAAACCGATGCCATGCTGGCTACGGGGAAACCATTAATGATCATCAAACAGGAAAACGACTCGATTTATATATCAGCAGATACTTTATTTTCCGCGAGGCTGACCGATAAGTTCGGAATACGCGGCATGCTTCCCGATAGCATAAGCAAAACTGATAGTGTAAAGATTGACAGTTCTTCCAAAACTCCTGGCGATTCTGTATTGGTGATAAAGCTTCCCGGCAAAAAAGAAGAAATGGATTCACTTGCCGCTGACAAAACTGAAGTGCTTGCACGAATAGATAGTACCGGAATAACAGATAGTTTGACGGCACAAAAGCCGGTTGAGAAAATCGATTCATTGGTTGCGGCTGACAGGAAAATATCTGAGCTTGTTAAACCAATCGATAGCATGGCCGCACGGCGTAATGCAAGGATCAGTCAGCGCCTGCCTGGCAGGCAGGACGAGCCTCAGGCGCTGAGAAAGGATACCCTGGAAGGACCGACCGTGATCACCCTTAGTGAAAACGATAGTACCAACCGGTATTTTGAAGCCTATCGTAACGTGCGGATATTTTCCGATTCATTGCAATCGGTTTGCGACAGCTTGTTCTATTCATTCCAGGATTCCGTATTTCGCCTGTTTAAAGATCCGGTAGTTTGGGCGCAAAACAGCCAGATCACCGGCGATACGATCCTTCTTTTTACCAAAAATAAAAAAGCCGATAAGGTAGAAGCATTCGAGAATAGTTTCCTGGTCAACAGGATCGAAGATGACGTATTCAACCAGATAAAATCGGCCAGGATGGATGGCTGGTTTATCGATGGCAATATCGATTCAGTAAGGGCGCAGTCATTTGCTGAATGTATTTATTATATCCAGGATGAAGACAGCGCTTATACTGGCATCAACCAGTCGCAGTCCGATATCATTGATATTTATTTTGAGGAAAAACAACTCGATAAGGTTGTGTTTCGCAGGCAGGTCACCGGTACAATCTGGCCTATTCGCCAAAAAAGCCCCGGCGAAATGATCCTGACCGGATTTAGGTGGCTGGAGGAAAGAAGACCGAAGACGAAGTACGAGATGTTTGAATGATTCGAGGGATTTTGTAATTAGGAATTGGGGCCCAATAGCAAACGGGTATATATCCGGGAATGCGGATCTCTGTCCAAATCCCTAATTCCAAATCATTGCTGTCCGAGAATTCCGGCCTCAAAAACCTACTATTTATATTTTGATCACTAGGGTTCAAGAACCCCATTGAACCACATTAGGGACATAGGTACATAGAAAACATAGTAACACATTTTAACCCACTATGCTAACTATGTTCCTATTGTTCCTATGTGTTCCCAAAAAAATCTGCTATGGAAAGCAGGTCATGAAACAAAATGGCTATACACCTCGTTGTACCCGTAGCGTCTCATCACCATTGGGACATTCCCGGAAATAAGGCAAAGCCTCTATAAGAGGAAAATCCATTAAAGTCGTGCTAGTCCTGGCTTCTATAACACTCCTAAATTTTATTCCGGACAGCAATGATTCCAAATTCCCAATCCCCCTTCCTTAAGTTATCTTCTTTTCAGGGTAAACCTCAACCAAAGTAATCCCAAAATAGCTGCAACCGCAGAACCGGCGAGGATGGAGATTTTTGAGAACTGGATCGTATACGTGTCATTAAATGCGAGGTTGGTTATAAATATGGACATCGTAAATCCGATACCGCCAAGTATACCTGCACCAAATAGATGTTTAAGCTTAATCCCCGGTGGAAGGCTGCCCCACTTTAATTTTATTAAGAGGACGGAGAACAAAAGGATTCCCAGCGGTTTGCCTATTACAAGTCCCAGCATGATCCCAAGACTGTTGTGAGTGGTCAGCTCCTTTTCCCATCCATCTGTCAGGATCAGTCCGGTATTGGCCAGCGCAAAAATGGGAAGTATGATAAAGGCAACAGGCTTGTGCAGGTAGTGTTGCAGGCGATATGAAGGACTCTCCGGACCTTTGCCACCAAATGGGATTGCGAATGCAAGCAATACACCAGTTATTGTAGCGTGCACCCCTGACTGCAACATGCAATACCACATCACCACACCCGGTACCAGGTAAAAGACCAGCTTTCGGACTTTTAAAAATTTTCCCATGGCAAATAGTCCAACGAAAATCCCCAGTGCGGTAAGCAGGTAAGGCCATGAAACTCCTCCACTATAGAAAATGGCGATCACCAGGATGGCGCCAAGGTCATCAATGATGGCAAGGGCTGTGAGATATATCTTCAGTGCAAAAGGTACGCGTTTACCCAGCAACGCCATCATACCCAGGGCGAAAGCGATATCTGTTGCCATAGGTATACCAAAACCCGACTGCTCGGTGGTGCCTGCATTAAACAAAAAATGGATCAACGCGGGCAGCAGCATGCCACCAATGGCCGCCGCTATAGGCAGCGAGGCCACTTTAATATTTTTCAGCTCTCCTATATATAGCTCGCGCTCGATCTCAAGTCCCACCATTAAAAAGAAAATGGCCATTAGGCCATCGTTCACCCAATGTTCGATCGAATAGTCAAGTCTAACAGCTCCAAAAGAAAAGTCGACATGCCGATGCCAGAAACCAACATAGCTATCTCCCCATGCGCTATTGGCCAATAAAAGGGAAATAATTGTACAGCCCAGCAGGATTAGTCCTCCAGCTTTTTCACTATCAAAAAAATCTCTGAACAGTTTCGATATCTTCATGTCTGATTAAAGGTTACGAAAATAAGGTATTGTAGAAATTGGTGCTTTTGTATCGCTATTAACATTTGTGCTTAGGGGTTTTTCAGCTTGTGAATGTCTCATGGGTATAACAACATTTGCATTTCCTTTAAACTTTAATGGCATTATTTTTCGTTAACTAACAACAAAATAAATCACCATGAAAAAAATAATATCCGTTTCGGTGTTCGTAGCAGTCCTGTTATTTGCCGGTACAGCATCAGCTCAGTCTTATAAAACAGGTTTGGGTGTGCGATTAAGTAGTAGTCCGGCCATGGTCAATAATTCTATTTCACTCAAACATTTCCTCAATGAACGCTCTGCGATTGAAGCACTTTTTTCATTTGGCGATCCGCTGGCATTAGGCGCGCTTTATGAAGTGCATAAGCCTTTTAGCGCCGAAGGCCTGCAATGGTATTATGGTGGCGGTGGTTATTTGGGTTTTGTCAAATCCTGGAACCCAAACAAGCAAAAAAACGAGACCGATGCCGCAGTCGGGGCGATGGGTGTGGTTGGCCTGGACTATAAATTTGTCAATATTCCCCTCAATTTATCGCTTGACTGGAAGCCAGAGCTCAACCTTGTGAGTGACATAAATTTTGAACCTGCGGCGATAGGCTTCACTGCCCGCTTTACCTTCTAGAAAAACCATTTAGCAAGAAATTTCAACCCTGCAAAAAGCAGGGTTTTTTAGTGACAAAAATTCGAAAATATCATCATATTAATGCATATTAACGCAAGTCATGTCTATAAATCTTGCAGTTTTTCTCCATTTTTTGCTGGTTATTGCATTTTTTTGATCTACATTTAGCATTCCTAACGAAACTGCATGCTAAAGAAAGAAAGACAATCCTACATTCTACAGCAGGTAAACCTGCATAATAAGGTTCTTTCCTCATCATTGAGTCAGGAGATCAATGTGTCAGAAGACACTATCCGTCGTGACCTGCTTGAATTATCGGAGGAAGGAAAACTATTGAAGGTTCATGGCGGCGCTCTATCCCGCTCATTCAGCCAGGTGCATATACATACCAATGGGGTTTATAGCCAGCATCAGAAAAAGAGTATCGCTCAAAAAGCGATCACCCTGATCAGTGATGGTATGTTTGTCCTTACCGGTGGCGGTACCACTATCGTGGAGATGGCGAGAGTGCTGCCGAAGGAACTTAAAGCAACATTTGTATCCGGCAGTATTGCTGCCATTCTTGAATACCTGGACCACCCGAATATCGAAGTAATACTGATCGGTGACAGGGTTTCAAAAAATTCTAAAATAACTGTTGGCTCCGAAGCCATTTCAAAGATCCGGCAGGTTAAAGCCGATATCTGTTTTTTAGGCACCAATGCTATAGACCCGCAAAACGGTGTGACTGATAATGACTGGGAAGTGGTGCAGTTGAAGAAGGCCATGATCGAGTCCTCCGCCAAAGTGGTGTGCCTGGCGATCGCGGAAAAAATCAACACCTACCAGCCCATCCAGATCTGCCCATTGAGTAAGATCGACATACTGATCACCGAATTGAACCCGGATGACCCGTTGTTAAAACCCTATGCGAACGCAGGAGTAGAAATAATGTAAACTTTTTTATAAGAATCATTTTTTAAACACTAAACTAAAATAGCTATGCGAAAATCTCTCCGGTTTATAGCAGTCATCCTGCTTATGACCCTTTTTCTGCCGCCCGACTTATACGCGCAGGAAAAGACCATAACAGGAACGGTGCTATCGGCTGACGCCAGGACACCCTTAATGGGTGTCAATGTAAGTGTGAAGAATACGCTTACAGCAACTCAAACCGACGCTGACGGTAAATTCCAGATCACCGCAGCTGTAGGGCAAGTACTCCAGTTTTCTTCAATTGGTTTTGCCACACAGGAAATAACGGTCGGTGCAGACAACAGCATCAGTATTTCACTTGTGCAGCAACAGGAGACGTTGAGTGATGTGGTGGTTGTGGGTTATGGCACACAGAGAAGAACAAACCTTACGGGTGCTGTATCCACTGTTGATGTAAAGAAAACGCTGTCGGGCCGCCCGATCGCTGATGTAGGCCGTGGTCTGCAGGGCGCAGCATCTGGCCTGAGTGTGATCATACCCAGCGGTGAAGTAGGTTCCGATCCCATCATGAAGATCAGGGGACAAATGGGATCCATCCTTGGTGGAAGCTCACCGCTGATCCTTCTCGACAACGTAGAGATCCCCAGCATCCAGGTGGTTAACCCCAATGATATCGCTTCCATTACCGTATTGAAAGACGCTGCCTCAGCATCGATCTACGGTTCAAAAGCGTCTTTTGGTGTAATCCTGATCACAACCAAAAAAGGTTCAACCGCTGGAGGTAAAGCGCAGGTTAACTATTCCAACAACTTTTCTTTCCAGAACATTTGGAAAGACTTGGAAATGGCTGATGTAAATGGTTTGAAATATACCGTCTACGCAGCTGAAAGAGTGGGAACATTCACTCCCTCAGGCGCCTTCTACTATGTGGATCGCGCCAGCTGGGAAAAAGCAGTTGAATGGAAACAAAAATATGGACATCTCGGACCCAACGATCCTACTGTATTCGGCAGGGACTGGTATGTGCAGGGCCCAAGCAACCAAAAAATGGGTGTGCGTACTTACGATCCATACGATTATATGGTAAGAGAATGGGCGCCTACACAACAGCATGACCTTTCAGTTGGACTCACACAGGGAAAAACTTCCTATAATATCGGCCTGGGACTCCTGGACCAGAGCGGGATGCTGAAGTCTTCGAAGAAAGACCAGTTTACTCGCCACAACGCATCATTGAAGATTACTAGCGATCTGAACAAATATGTGACGATTCGTGGTGGTGCTATTTATTCTCGTAGAAATAAAGAGTATGCCTATGTAACTAATTCCACTACAGCTGACCCCTGGCTTTACCTGTATCGCTGGAGTTCGCTGTATCCACTTGGATCTGATGAAAACGGAGATCCGATACGCAGCCCGGATAGCGAACTGGCTGCGGCCAATACCGCGAACATTTTACGCAACTATTTGAATGTGACACTCGGTACTACCGTAAATATAATGAAGAACTGGAAAGTAGATTTTGATTATACTCTTTCCAACCAGGAAGAGATCTGGAAAAGACCAGGTACACGTTATACAGCACGTAACTCGTGGGCGGCCCCTAAAGCACGTCTCGATGCAAACGGTAACCCCGTTTATGTAAATAATGAAGGTCGTGTGGTTTCAAGCACTGATCCGGGTGCTATGGCAGCTTTCGACCTGTCATACGATACATATACAGGACCTGGCGCAAACCCCGATCACTACTATCGTAGTGCGGAGAATTTCCTGACTCATACTATCAATGCCTTTACCACTTATAACTATACCCTGAAGGATGATCATGCTTTTAAAGCGATCCTGGGTATAAACCGAGTTACTGCTAATACAGAATGGCAGTCATCACAAATCACAAACCTGCTTGATATCACCAACCCGCAGTTCCCCTTTGGTATCGGTACACCAACCATCGGTGGTGGCGAATCATGGGAATCACAGCTTGGATATTTCGGTCGCCTGAACTATGCATACAAAAACAAATACCTGCTTGAAGGTAACCTGCGTTATGACGGATCATCCAAATTCCCAGAGTTTCTGTGGTGGAGATGGTATCCATCAGTTTCAGCTGGCTGGGTAGCGAGTGAAGAAAATTTCATGGAATTTGTAAAACCGGTATTGAGCTCACTTAAGTTTAGGGCATCATGGGGATCTATTGGTGACCAGTCAGTATCAAGCGGTCTGTATCTTCCCCGTATGGCAACCGGCCAGAGCACCTGGGTGAACGGCGCAAGGGTTAATTACGTAGGTTCTCCTACAGCAATTGACGCAGCTATTCAATGGCAGGATATCATTAGCAAAAACTTCGGAGTTGACATCGGTTTGTGGAATAATAAAGTGAATGTTTCTTTCGACCTCTTTGAACGTATGACTAAAAACATGATCGTTCCACAGGAAGGTATTCCTCTCACTTTCGGTGCCGGTGCACCTCAGGGTAACTATGGTGACCTGAAAACAAAAGGCTGGGAAGTTACTGTTGATTTCAACCATACATTTGACAATGGTCTTCGTCTTAATGCAAGGGCCAATGTATCTGATGCAAAAACTATCCTGACCAATTATGGATCCGGAACCCAGGTTACCGGTAACTACAATGGAAAAGATATCGGTGAGATATGGGGTTACAGAACAGACAGGTTGTACCAGATGGATGATTTCGAACTGGGACCTGATGGTAAACCCATCCTGATCACACTTACTACTGCTGAAAGCGCCTTGTACGCAGGCAGACAGGCATTCAAACTGAAAACCGGACCTGATGGTAAAAAACCTGTTTACCAGGCATTTCTTCAAAACTCAGCCAATTTCCGTTTTGGTCCTGGTGATGTTAAATTCAAAGACCTGAATGGTGATGGTGAGCTTAACAACGGCTCTAACACTTTAGCTAATCATGGTGACCTGGAAGTAATCGGTAACTCAACACCACGATATGAATATGGTTTCAGGCTGGGTGCGGATTACAAAGGTTTTGATTTAAGCGTATTCTTCCAGGGCGTAGGTAAACGCGAGATCTGGGGACAGGGCTTCCTGGCAATTCCAGGATTCCAGTCATCCGATGGTGCGATGCCCGAAGCAATCGCTGGCAATTTCTGGACACCTGAGAATACCGGTGCCTTCTACCCTGCCGCATACAACAACGGTGGTAGCAATACTGCTAATAACATGCAAATACAGGACAGGTACCTGTTGAATATGGCTTACCTGAGACTTAAAAACCTCACACTGGGATATACACTGCCTAAATCGATAGTTGAAAGAGCATGGATGAGTTCAGTAAGGGTTTATGTAGGTCTTGAAAATTTCATAACCTGGGATAACCTCAGAGATTTGCCAATCGATCCGGAAAATATCAGTGGATACTCCATGTGGAATACCAGCAACTACAACTCCGGCCGTACGGGTACTGGGGTTCCGGCATTCAAAAGTTTCTCATTCGGTTTACAAGTGAATTTCTAAAAACAACAAATATGAAATATTTTAAATTTCTAAACTTTTTAATCGCCAGCATGGTCTTCCTTTCGTGTAACAAGGAAGTGCTTGACAGGCCACCACTTGACGAGATCATTGATGGACCGGGCTTCTGGCGAAACGAAGATGATTTGCGACTATTCGCGAACACATTCTACCCGCAATTTTTCAACGGCTTTGCTACATCGTTTACCGCGGATTATACACCTGTAAGAGGTTACACTTTCAACGATGACCTTACCAGCAAAAATGTGCAATCAAGTTTTGAAACAAATATTCCTGCTTCAAGGGGATCTACTGCGGAAGCCGCAGCCTGGATGGGAACATATGCGGGACCTACCTGGAATTTTGCATGGGTGCGTAAGGCTAATATCATGCAGGATCGTATCGCTAACGTGATGGGTGGTAAAATCTCTGACGAGGCCTCCCGCCATTGGACTGCCGTGGCACGGTTTTTCAGGGCATTTGAATATACCCGCCTCGTAAGCGTGTTTGGTGATGTGCCCTGGTATGACAAGGAAGTACTGAACACTGAACTTGATCTCCTTTTCAAAGATCGTGACGATCGTGGAGTGGTAATGGATCATGTGTACGACGACCTGAAGTATGTGATGGCTAATATCCGCGAAAATGACGGCAACCTTTACCTGAACAAGTATATCGCTGCCGCATTCATTTCACGCTTCATGTTGTTTGAAGGAACATACCAGCATTACCATGGTATCGACGCGAGCCGTGCGAAAAAATACCTGGAGTTTGCAGTTGAGGCCGCTGATGTTGTGATGAACAGTGGCAAATACAACTTTGGCCGCGACTTTAAATCTATTTTCTCTTCTGAAAGCCTGGCCGGTCACCCGGAAGTGATCCTTTACAGGGTTTATGACGCGGCTTTAAGCATTACACACGCGATCGGTTCTTATCAGAACGGAACTGAAGTAGTAGGCGTAGACGCTAACCTGGTACTGATCAAATCATTTCTCGCAAATGATGGAGAAGTATATCAAAACTCTACCGTGCCTGATGCGGAAAGCTTTGCCATCGCGGATCTCGTGAGAACAAGGGACCCTCGTTTCGAAGCTACTTTCGTTGACCGTCCGCTGGGTTCGTCAGCCACGCTGCTCTATGGTTATAAATTCGCTTCAAGGGATGCCATAACCTATATCGGAAAGACTTATCCTCCAGCCTGGGGTAGCAATACCAATACAAGCGATGCACCGGTGATCCGTTTAGCAGAAGTTGTTTTAAACTGGATCGAAGCTAAAGCCGTACTGGCAGAAAGTTTTGGTGGCCCGGCCGTAACACAGGCTGATATCGACAAATCGATCAATGCGATCCGCAGTCGTCCCGTCGATGCCGTTGCCGCTGCAAAAGGCGTAGAGCAAACAGATCCACTGAGTCTGGCAGCATTACCCAACGATCCGCTTCGTGATGCAGACGTACCTGCCTTGATCTGGGAAATTCGTCGTGAAAGAAGGATGGAGTTTGTATTCGAACATACCCGCCTGCTTGATATCAAAAGGTGGAAAAAATTACACTATATGGACTTCAGCACCAACCCTGACTACTTCCAGGGCCCATGGGTAGACGTGCAGGCTGAAATTCCCAGCTACCTGACTACCGCCAATATTGGTAAGATCCGGGTTAGAAAAGCTGATGGCACTGTTGTAACCTGGAATGGCACCAACGGCAGTGATATGGAAGGTTTCTGGATGGTAGAAAACGCTCAGAACAGGAATGCTTTCACTGATAAGAATTACCTGTCGCCTATTGGTCAATCTCAAATTACACAGTACCAGGAACGCGGTTATACTTTAACACAAACCACGGGCTGGCAATAGCGATTTATTCACTTGTAATAAAACAACAGATTTTTAAAGGAAGCCGTCATCTAAAGACGGCTTCTTTTGTTACATTACAAACCAATTCTTATTATGATCAAAAAGATCCTCCCCCTGTTGGTTGTACTGATTATGTCAGCAACCTTTTCGTTTTCACAATCAGAACTAAAGTTTGTACATCTTTCCGATACGCATGTCGGAGGCTCCACAGGCGCAGATGATCTGCGCAGAACGGTAAAAGATATCAATGAAGATGCATCTATACAGTTTGTCATCATCACAGGTGATATCACTGAGTTTGGTTCTGATGAAGAGATTAAGTTGGCGAAACAGATCCTCGACAGTCTTAACAAACCCTGGCATATCATTCCGGGTAACCATGATAGCAACTGGTCGGAAAGCGGTGCCAACACCTTTAAGAAGGTTTTCGGCAATGAAACCTTTGCTTTTAATGCCGGTGGATATTTATTCCTGGGAACACACTCTGGTCCGAATATGCGTATGAGTCCCGGTCAGATACCAAGAGAGAATATTGTATGGCTTGACTCTGTTCTTAGAGCTACTGATGACCGCACCCCTATCGTTTTTGCCAACCACTACCCGCTCGACTCGGGTTTGAACAACTGGTATGAAGCAATAGACCGGTTAAAACAAAAAAATATTCAACTTGCAATTTGCGGTCACCTGCATACCAACCGGGTAACAAACTTCGAAGGCATACCGGCGGTGGTTGGGAGATCGAACCTGCGCGCCAGGAATGAAATTGGAGGCTATAATATTGTAACAATAAAAAATAATACCGCTACATACCAGGAAAGAACACCAGGTGTGGAAACAAAGCCCGCCTGGGCAACTGTAGTGCTCAATAAAGTCGATTTTAAGAATTCTAAATCATCTTTCTTCCGCCCCAACTATGAGATCAACAAAACCTATCCCCAGGTAAAGGCAAAATGGACATACCAGGACGACAGTGATATCGGATCGGGCGCCACTGCCAGTGGCAAATCGGTGTATGTCACTAACACGAAAGGTGAAGTGGTAGCACTAAGAAAGAAAAATGGTAAAGTAATTTGGAGATTTTTGACCGGTGGAAAGATCTATTCTATCCCCGCGGTCAGCGATAATATTGTAGTAGCCGCTTCCTCAGATAATTTTATTTATGGCCTTTCTGCCAAAAAAGGTAAACTTCTTTGGAAAGTAAAAGCCGGTAAGGCAGTCCTGGGCAATCCTGTGATCCACGATGGTATTGCCTATATCGGCGCATCAGACGGCCATTTCAGGGCTATCGATATCCGCACTGGAACACTTAGATGGGATTTCGACCAGGTGGCCGGGTTCGTGGTAACGAAGCCGCTGGTGTATAATAACAAGATTTACTTTGGTTGCTGGTTTAAAGATTTTTACTGCCTGGATATTAATACCGGCCAGCTGGTATGGAAATGGAACAATGGCAACGCAAGCCGGAACTTCTCACCAGCAGCGGTTTTCCCAATGGCAACAGCCAACCGGGTATTCATCGTAGCACCCGATCGCTACATGACCTGCCTGGATGCCAATACAGGTTCCGTGATATGGAGAAAAAATGATCCCGCCATACGTGTAAGGGAGTCGATGGGTATGTCAAAAGATAGCGGCCTGATATTTGTAAAAACAATGGAGGGAAATGTTTTTGGCATGTCCACTTCAGCCAATGAAATGTCTCCGGTGTGGAAGAGCGAAGTGTCGCTGGGCTATGAAATAAGTCCGACGGCCATTGTTGAAAATAATAACGTTGTCTTTGTCCCTACTCAATCGGGCGTGACGGTAGCTCTCAGGCGCGACAACGGAAATGTATTGTGGAAGCATAAAACATCCAATGGTCTTGTGACAAACCTGCAACCAATATCGAAAAACCAATTACTCGTAACAACCATGGACGGCAAGGTATCGTTACTGGAGTATCATTGACAGAGGGCGATGATGCTATCCTGGTTTCATAAAAAGATCGGCATTTGGATTTTCAATCATTATAACCCCTAAACCCACGCAAAATGAAAAGAATTCTATTTTTTACCGTGGCCCTTTTATTAATGGCCCCTGCATTACACAATTTCTCTTACGCGGCATTGGTTTTACCTTCATCCTCCCCCGCTTCATTGCCCAGCGAGCCTGATCCTGCAACTACAAAAGCTGCCATTAAAGAATTTAAAAGCCTTTCAAAAAAAGAAAGAAAGGCCCGCATAAAGGCTGCTAAAAAAGAACTGAAAGACTATAAAGCGGCAAAGAAAGCAGGTGCCGAACCCAGTACCAATACTCTTTTACTGGTTATCCTGGCCATCCTGTTGCCGCCTCTTGCTGTATACCTGCACCAGGGAGAAATCAATTCAAAATTTTGGATCAGCCTGTTGTTGACCCTAATTTTTTGGCTGCCCGGTGTGATCTATGCCCTGATCGTAATATTGGGTGACGAGTAAAGTCGATCAGGTAAGTTTTACAACACATAAAAAAAACCGGCCACGGGAAACCCGTGACCGGTTTTTTATTTGCAATTTCGGCGAAACTGAACCTGTTGGCCTAGTCTTTTTTAACAGTCGTAAATATTAGGTTACAAGTCCTGATTCGATGTGCCAACTACCGGGAACTGAAATAAAGAGATTCAGAAGTAACAATTAAACTATCTTCCCTTGTTCCCGCCTTCCCGGCCAGGGCAGTATAGTTAAGGCCGGGGTACCAGCGCAGGGTATTCATTGGAGAAAGAATACGGGAACCCAATAGCTTTTGTTCCTCTTTGTTTATTTGGCTTGCTTCCCATAATCCAGCTCAAGGTGCCACCTTTTTGCAGTTCGGTATGACTGACCCAGTTATTTGTGACCGGTTTACTGTTCCATTGCAATGACTGAACATAGACATTATCTGCGTTATTACCTGGTGCGCTGATTACAAGTTTCTTACCGTTAGCCAGTGTGATCGTCATTTTTTTAAATAGCGGCGTACCCAGCACGTATTGATCTGTAGCAGGACAAACGGGGTAAAAGCCCATGGCCGAAAAAACATACCAGGCTGATGTCTGTCCATTATCTTCATCACCACAATAGCCATCGGGTGTAGGTTTATAAAGTTCTTTCATGGCTCGCCTGATCCAATATTGTGTTTTCCAGGGCTGCCCTGCATAATTGTAAAGGTAGAGCATATGCTGAATCGGCTGGTTGCCATGCGCATATTGTCCCATATTCATGATCTGCATTTCGCGGATCTCGTGAATAACGCTGCCATAGTAGCTTTCGTCGAATACTGGCGGCATGACAAATACAGAATCGAGCATTGCAGCAAACACCGAGTCACCACCCATCAGTTGTTTTAGGCCTTCTATATCATGAAATACACTCCAGCTATAATGCCAGCTATTACCCTCGGTAAAAGCGTCACCCCATTTAAATGGATTAAAAGGCGATTGAAAACTGCCATCCTTTTTCTTTCCCCTCATCAGCCTGGTTTCTGGATCAAACAAATTGCGATAGTTCTGTGAGCGCTTTAAGTATATTTCAATTTCTTCCTTTGGTCGCTTCAATGCCTCTCCTAATTTCGCGATAGCGAAATCATCATAGGCATATTCCAGTGTACGCGCAGCATTCTCGTTAATGCCAACATCATAAGGCACATACCCAAGTTTGTTGTACCATACCGCTCCCTTCCTGGCCACAGCGGCTAAAGGACCTTCAGAATTGGCATCTTTGATCAGGGCTTCATAAAGCGTTTGTATATCATAGCC
>JAEYVW010000070.1 GCA_023429365.1 Bacteroidota bacterium | reverse complement strand
CCAGGTCTTTCGAATGGCTATGATGAAAGATCTTATCGATTAGACCATGTTTTTTAGGAATGATGATAAGCAGATCCAGTTTGTTTTGCTGAACATAGTCGCGTATGCCTTTATCAATATCGGGTTCTTGCAGGAAATGGTATAAGGGGTTAAGATCGCCTAGCATTTCCTCCAGCCATGCCGACTCTTCAACGATTTGCGGATCTATGGTATCCTTTTCACTATCTGAAATATGAAGCACATGCAGGTCTGCTTTGAATTCCTTTACAATATCTTTTATTTCCTGTACCCTCACGGTTTCTACCACATCCCTGAAGTCGCAGGCCAGGCCGATCTTGCGAATATTCCTGAACAGGGTATAAGGTGGTACAATGATCACCGGCCATGACAGGTTTTTGGTGGCTGTGAGTGTTCTACCGCCAAACATCAATCTTTTTATTGGTCCGGCAGATTCAGCGCCTACTACGATCGCATAAGGATGTACGCTTTCGCAATATTTGTTTACTTCGTTGATGACTTCACCCTGCATGATCGTGGTTTTGATCGGGATTCGGCCGGCGGTTCTTGTTGATAGTTTTTCTTTCAGATTGCTAAGTTGGGATTGTATCTCCGCTTCAATATCTTCTATGGGGTAAGTGACCGGGATTTCAGAAACAGCCGCGGGCAGGTCGTAGACATGTACCAGTTCAAGCCTGGCGCCGATCATATTCGCCAGGTCAGCAGCATAGGAGGCAGCATAAAGTGCATTGGGTGAAAAATCTGTGGGAACGATTATGGTACGCATGACTCATAATTTGTAAGGTTAACAAAAAGGGTTTAGTATAACTGTACCAGCATTTCCTCTGCTAAGCTAACCCAGACCCCGTGCCAAAACTGTGATGAGCATCACAACAAATATTGATTGTACTCAGCCCGGGAATTTGTTAGGAAACTGATTAAAATCATTCTAATCAAGCCCTCAAGTCAGGTATGACGCTTCTGTCTTCAACTAATTTTACAATTGAAAGTGTATCGAAAAATTTACAATATGTTGCTTCATCTGAGCAGGGATAAAAAGATTAGTGATGTACAGCAGGCGTTTAGTGTTGAATATCCTTATTTGAAGCTGGAGTTCAGTCAGCCTGTTTCAAGCGGACCTGCACCGGTGGCAACAAAAAGATTGCCGGCCACGACAACCTTAAAAGAAGCAGGTCTCAGCATCGATGGTGTGATTGATATACAGGATGACATGACCGTATCGGCCCTGGAAAAAATCCTGTACTATGAGTTTGGGTTGAACGGGCAGGTGTCGCGTCAATCCGGAAAACTCTGGCTAGAAACCAGGATGACCGATAAATGGACACTGGAAAAACAGAATGAACATGGGCGTGAATTAACAGCGCCTTCAGGACAATAGAAGGAATGATACGATTGGATCGTGTCAGCGAGAACGAAGACAACGAGGGGAGGGTATGGGAAATTTACGATAAAATGTATCGTAGATTTCATCGTTAAATTCAGCACTTCCCCGCTAGGCATTGATGTACCGACCCTATACATTTGCAACAGAAGTTGATTGATACTAGTTATCAATCCATCCAATATCTTATTTTGAAAGCCACGATCCAATTTCCGATTAACCAAAATCCAATATCAATCAACTTCTTTTTTTCCCTGCCTTTTTGAAACCCGTGCCCTGATCCGTTCTCTTCCTTCGTTCCTGTTGATCTCGCAAGTCAGCATTTCCTGCCCCATGTAACTCGGTTGCTTTGCCAAATCTTATTGAATAAACTATGCAGGTACTGGAAGAAAAAAGAAAATTGAACCGCCAGAAGGATCCGGGAGAACCAGCCTCCCTGTTTACTTCGATTTGCCGTCCCGGCTTACCCGGAAATACAGCCGTTATTAAAAAACTACCCGTGAAATTTGAAAAGAAGCAGGTGTTTAATAAACCTGCAGATTTTTCAGGCTGGAGTATGCCTGCGCAGGAAGAAGGAGTTATCAAATGCAGGAACCACGAATTTTGGTGATAATGGTTTTGATGCACTTACTTACTACCCAGGTATATAAATAATAATTGCCGCTTTCCACGGCAATTATTTTTTTTCAGGACGATATAAGTTTTACTCTGGTTCTAAAAGCTGCTTTTGTAGCTTATGTTTCCAGAACTAGTCCAGTTCCGCCAGCCATTTTTGCGCGAATGCACGGGCTTGTTCGGTCACTTCCTTTCCTGCCCTGAAGCCCTGTTTCCATTCGGTGCCTTTTCCTTCATAGGTGGGGTTCACAAATCTTTTCTTACCGTATTTTTCTACCAGGGCTGCATTGTAATCGATGCCGTTGGTTTGATCGAGCATTCGTTTCAGCTTATTGGCTATAAAAGCCTTTATATTTTCAGGATAGTTGGCTTCCCATTGCTTCATACGTTCTTTATATCTTCTTTCTTCATCTTCCTGCTGGTATTTCTCACCCATGGCAAGGATCGAGAAATTCTGGTGGTTGGGATTTTGGTATTCCTTTAAATTTTTCTTGTACATATCAACCAGCTCCTGCATGCCTTTGGCATATTCAGGCCCCAGTTCTTTCATGGTTTTTTCGGTATCCTTTAAGGCTTTTTCCGTTTTTGCAATCTCATCTTTCTGTATTTCTGCGATGCTGCGCAGTGGTTTCAAAACCGGCTCTTCTGGTTTAGCACTTTTTCTTATCGTTTCATACTGGGTTTTAAATTCCTGGCCGCTGATATAATCTTTTGTGTATTGCAGCAGGTCTTTCGCGATAGCGGCGCGATCGTTTACGGCTATGTTTTTGGCATTCTTTGCACCGTAATAATAAAGGTAGCCGTTTAAGAAGCTGTTTTTAATTCCTTCGGTGCCCTTTTGCTTCGAGAGTCCCAGCATTTTCCAGACTTCGTCGGCCATTTTTTTAGAATGATAGGATGAGAAGAGAAAGCTTGTGCTGATAAGCATACAGGCCAGGATAAATCCTGAGCCTAAAGTGATACGTCTTTTTTTCATGATCGGTTTAATTTTCCTGCCGAAGCAGTGGTTAAGGTTTAAGGCTGTAAATTAAGCCCGGCCCTGAAATGCTGTCATCGCTAAACAGATGACTTGTAAAAACAGTTGGATGAATTGTATAAACAAGCCACTTCTAACCACATTCAACTATTTTCAACAACATTCAACCACTTTCAACAATATTCAGCCCTATCCTTCTTCTTACCGCTTAGTAGTATTGCCAGCCGGAAAAATTTTCTTAATTTTTCCTAATAATAGCCATCTCCCCATCACCGGCCCTGATTAATAGCGCCAGTCTCTGTAGAGTTTTGTTTATAGCGGTTGCCTCGAAACCGACACTGTAAAAACCCATCCGCATGAAGATTAACAAGCTCACTGTTCGTGGTGAAAAACAACCGGGCTATGCCATTGCCGAGAGTTCTGATACATTAAAGCTGGAGGATGTCTACCTCGTTGGAACCGCTACCCGGGGGGTGACCGAGCGACATACCATCACACTGAAAAAAGACCAGGTTGTTGAATTTGTTTTTGAAGACAATACCGTCTGGCTAAGCTCCGATCAGACCATCCAGGATGTTTTTCCAGAAGCCGCAGGCATTAAAAGCCGTTCAACGGATGGCAGTTTTGAAGTGCCGGCATTTATTCAGCCAGCGACTGCGGAAAGGGGCATTGGTAATGTGGCGTTGAAATTGTTGAAAGTTTTTTCCAGGAAGGGAGTAAAGAAAGGTGTAAAGGAACTTGCCCTTGACCTAGAGAAAAAGCAACTTGGTAAGCCAGGCTTGTACCGGGTGGATGTGGATTTCAATTTGATCGAAGAAACCCTTCCTGATAATAAACAACCCTTCCTTTTATTCCTTCACGGCACCAGTTCGTCAACCATGGGTTCGTTTGGCGAACTGCAGGGATCTGAGTTTTGGAAATATATACACAACAATTACGAGAAAAATATTCTCGCCTATCAACATGAAACCCTTACCCGCAGCCCGTTGCAGAATGTATTGGACCTTGTAAAAAAACTACCCGACAGCGCTACGGTTCACCTTATCAGTCATTCGAGGGGTGGAATTGTAGGCGATATACTAGCCAGGTTTTGTGTAGATGATGAAAATAACGCAGGCTTTTCAGAAGATGAGATCAGTTTTTTAAGAAAGGAAAACCGTGATGCTGATGTGAAAAATATCCGTGCGATCGCGGAGGCTTTGCGATCCAGGAATATCAGGGTGCAGAAATTTATCCGTGTGGCCTGTCCTGCCAGTGGTACCACGCTTGCCTCAGACAGGCTCGATCATTTTTTTAATATCAGCTTCAACCTGCTTGGACTGGCTGTAGGAAGCGTGGCGAACCCTGTTTTCAACGCCTTCAAAAACCTGTTGACAGCGGTGATCGATTGTAAGGAGGACATCACCGTGCTGCCCGGGCTGGAAGCGATGAGTCCCGATTCGCCGTTTATCAAAGTGTTGAATTATCCAAGGCCGATGAGTGCAATCGATAGCCCGCTGGTCGTGATATCAGGGAACAGCCGGTTAAACTTTAGCTTCAAAGCCCTGGTAGTGCTGGCCAGCAAGTTATTTTTTGATGCCGAAAATGACCTGGTGGTCAATACGGCTTCCATGTACAATGGTGCCAGGCGACTCAGCCTCGTACAATATTTTTTTGATGAAGGGAGCGGAGTGGATCATTTTCATTATTTCAAAAATCAAAAGACTCAGGATGCTTTGCTCAATGCCCTGAAAGCATCGGGTGAAACCCTGATCCCGGGCTTTGCACGGCTGGAGGATGGCGCCTCGGTACTTGCAGATCGCAACGCATTATTAAAACTTGAAGGTGGCCAGGTGTTCAGGAATACGGTAACGGGAAAACGCCCCATTGTTGTCTTGTTACCGGGTATCATGGGATCAAATCTTTCGCGCAATGGAAAACTGATCTGGATAAATTATTTCCGCTTTCTTGCCGGTGAGCTATCTGATCTTGGTATCAATGAAAAAGGGGTAGAAGCTAACTCACTGATCAAAACTTCCTACAAGGATCTGGCCGATTACCTCAGTGAAACATATGATGTAGTGACATTCGCTTTCGACTGGCGACAGCAATTGAACGAATGCGCGAAAGGGTTTAATGACCGGATCAATGAGCTGCTGGCATTTAGTCAGCCAGTAAAAGTGGTGGGACATTCCATGGGAGGGGTACTGGTGCGTGATTTTATCGTCAACTATCCCGATACCTGGCAAAAGCTCAATCAGTCTTCTGGATTTCGCCTGTTATTTCTCGGCTCTCCGTTGGGAGGTTCATTTCGCATACCCTATGTATTGTTTGGACGGGATCCCATCATCGACAAGCTTAGTAAGATCGATATTTTCCATACCAAGAAACAATTGCTGGAGATATTTACCAATTTCCCCGGTATTTTGAGCCTGTTGC
The DNA here is from genome assembly GCA_023429365.1 of Bacteroidota bacterium. Lineage (GTDB taxonomy): Bacteria > Bacteroidota > Bacteroidia > Chitinophagales > Chitinophagaceae > Terrimonas_B. The sequence goes on along the minus strand of JAEYVW010000070.1, from coordinate 1,906 downwards.
CACTTACCGATGACGAAGAAAATGATTTTGCAAATGAAGCCACCTGGAAAAAAATGTGCAAAGCCTGCGGTGATCCTGCCTGGCCGATCCCACCCAAAAAGCAGCTTGAGATTTTCAGGGCTTACCGCAACAAGATCAATGCAAAAGTAGAGGAGATCGATTTCAGTAACGCGGTGTATATCGCTGGTCGGGATAAGTCAACTCCGAGTGGCTATGAACTGGATGAAAATAATAAGCTTGTGTTTCTTAGCACGGCGGCCGGGGACCAGAGTGTGACCTGGGATTCCGGCATTCCAAAATCGATGATCGACAACAACACGGTTTATTATTCCGATGTGTCACACGGTGCTTTGTCGAATGACCGGGGCTTGTTTAAATCAATATCCGAGATTTTGGCGTATGGTTCTACACTTTTATTAAAGAAGACACGGCCTTCGATCCGTGCCACAGAGATATTGTTCCGTACACCGCAGGTGAATGATTTTGACCTCAGTGCAGAAGGTATAGAAAACACCCTGCTGGGCCTTGGCAGGGAAAGAATCGTTGAGTCGGGTGAAACGCCGCTCAAAGTTTCGATCAGCAACGGTGATCTCAAATATTCATCTTATCCTTTATTAGCCGGCCATTTTATTAATGATGGTATTCTATACGCGGAACGTGCGATCGATTATAATATGAGGGGAATGCTGACCGAAAGACACCAGCTTGGATTGTATCCGGGAGAGATCGGAAGCAGTGAAGTGATCGTTACGCATCAGAAGGATTTTAATGGTGCAATCATTGTTGGATTGGGTGATCCAGGTTCGCTCACAGCTTTTCAGCTTACGCAAAGTGTGGAGCAGGGTGTTGCCAAATACCTGCTCAGCCTTAATAGCATTGACTCGCATCATCATAATCTACCCGCTGACCGGAATGTTGGCGTTTCCTCACTCGCAATCGCGTGTTCCTATGGAGGGTTATCAGTTGAAAAATCAGTCCGCGCGGTAATTCTGGGTGTTCAAAACGCGAATAACAAGATCAGGCAGACGTTGAAAGAGGGGTCGAAGCTGGTAACGCATATCGAGTTTGTCGAGCAGTACCAGGACCGAGCGTTGAATATCCTTTATGTGTTGAATGAAATTGAAAAGGAAGAAGACCAGACACTGAAAGTAGTGCTTGAAAAAAGGAAGATTAAAAAACTATTGGGCTCAAGAGAAAGATTGCCCATTGATAATACTGACGAATGGTGGACACGGATCAATGTAAAATTGAAAGAGTATGACCTTCGATCAGCGAAGGTACGGGGTATGCAGTTCAATATTTCCACCGGCGGCGCACGGGAAGAGCAACGTGATTTGTTTACAAGCCGCGAGATCGTACAGGAACTTGTCAATGAACTGTCGACCAACAATCAATGGACACCCAAACTGGCCAAGACTATTTTTGAATTACTGGTGCCAAACGATTTTAAAGAGCAACTTAAAAAGCAGGCCAATATAAATTGGATCGTTGACAGGGACACAGCGTCCTATCCCTGGGAATTGTTGCAGGACAGTACACACAATGCCAAACCACTTTGCATCAATGCGGGCATGGTGCGGCAACTGGCTACCCAGGATTATCGCTTAAAGATAAACCCGGTTTCAAAAGACTCAGCGTTGATCATTGCCGATCCCGATCTGAAAGGTTTTGTTAGCCAGTTGCAGGGTGCGCTGGAAGAAGGCGAACTGGTATCTGACATTTTTGCCCGGGCGGAGTTTGAAACCACTAAAATCTCAAGGGGCAGCGGCGCGGAAATCATCCAGGCATTATTTAGTGACGAATATAAAGTCATTCATCTCGCGGGTCATGGGATCTATCACGATGATCCGTCAAAACCATCGGGTATGGTGATTGGTGACAATGTGTTTTTATCGACCCGGGAGAT
>JAEYVW010000054.1 GCA_023429365.1 Bacteroidota bacterium | reverse complement strand
TCAAACATCAGGCCCTTACGTATCCAGTCATATTCTTTTAAAAAATGAAGACGCTTTTCCATCATGTTGGCGCCTTCGAGGAAAGGACCGCCACCGGCCACAACTCTCACAGGGTTTCCGCAGGTATGTGCATCGATGCAAAGAAATGTTTTGGATGACATATTGGGGTATAGGGATATGGTAAAACTAAACAACCTGCGCAACCAGTTTTTTATAATCAGGCAGCATGGGTCTTGTCTCAATCGCTTTTTGGATCGTGGCTAATACAGTTTCCCGCTCGCGACCTTCTATTGCCAGCCGTGGTGCCCGGGTATATTCAGAACACAATCCTGTCTGCGCCGCTGCCATCTTAATATATTGTACCAGCTTTGGCTGAATATCCAATTCCAGTACCGGCATAAACCATTTATAGATTTCAAGCGCTTCTGCATACCGGCCGGCCTTTACAAGTTTGTAAATGGCAACGGTTTCTTCGGGAAATGCATCAACCAGACCGCCTACAATACCATCAGCGCCAAGCATCAGCTCTTCCATCACCAGCGTGTCAACACCGCATAAAAGTTTAAAGCGATCACCAAAACGATTACGCATCCTGACAATATTGGTCACATCACGCGTCGACTCCTTAACCGACTCTATCGTGGGAATTTTGGCTAGTTGATCAAACATAGCTGGCGTAACCTCGATTTTATAATCAACGGGATTGTTGTACACCATAATCGGAAGCGAGGTGCTGCCGGCAATTGTTTTGAAATACTCTACAGTTTCGCGGTCATCGGATTTATAACGCATAGGTGGCAGGACCATCAAACCAGATGCGCCATTTTTTTCCGCCTGTTCTGCAAGCTTGACCGCAGCACGTGTAGCCTGCTCCGCTATCGTGAGTACGACGGGCACCTTTCCCTTTACTAATTCAGTAGCATACACGATCAATTGTATCTTTTCATCCTGTTCCAGTGTGCTGGCTTCGCCAAGCGAGCCGGCAAAGATCAAACCCTCGGAGCCGGCATTTAGCTGGGCCGATATATTCTTCTCTAAAAAAGTAAAATCAATTTTGTCGTCGGCTGTGAAAGGGGTAAGCATGGCCGGATAAACGCCCTGCCAGTTGATGTTGCTCATAATTCGGAATGTTTTATTTCTTAAAGGATAAACTTACGTCAAAAACTCGTAGACGGGAAAAAGATCCTCCGGGCTTACTATATTTAAATATATTATGCCCGGATATGGAAATTTGTGCCTGAAATATCGAAACTATTGCCAATTATACACTTTCGATTCTGGTAAATCTCATGGCTTTCAAGTTTAAAAATAAACGTATGAAAATTGTTGTTCTGGATGGATATACTTTAAATCCCGGTGATCTAAACTGGGATCAATTCAAACAACTGGGTGATTTCGAGGTATACGACCGAACTCCGCCTGATAAAATAATTGAAAGGGCAAAAGAGGCGACAGCGATCCTTACTAATAAAGTAGCGCTCCCGAAAACTATAATTGAACAATTACCTGAACTGAACTATATCGGCGTTCTGGCGACCGGATTTAATGTCATAGATCTCCAAGCTGCTTCAAGCGCAGGCATTATCGTGTCCAATGTTCCTGCTTATAGTAAAGATTCCGTTTCACAACTGGTCTTCTCCCTGCTTCTACATATGGTACAAAATGTCTCAGAACATGCAGCCTCGGTTAGGGCGGGACAATGGTCGGCCAGCCAGGATTTTTCCTACCAGGTAACCCCACAGATCGAATTAGCCGGCAAAACCCTTGGCATTATTGGATTTGGCCAGATCGGTCAAAGTGTAGCACGTATTGGAAGGGCTTTTGAAATGAATATTATCTTTTACAACCCCAGCCGAAAAAATGAAATACACGGTGCCAGGCAGGTTGAGCTCGATGAATTGCTCAGGAAAAGCGATGTGATAAGTATTAATTGCCCGCTAACAGAAAAAAATATGGGCTTTATCAACAAAACAACGCTTCTAAAGATGAAGCCATCAGCGTTTTTGATCAATACAAGCCGCGGTCAGTTGGTAAATGAAAGGGATTTGGCCGACACTCTCAACAACGGACGGATTGCAGGAGCAGGGATTGATGTATTGTCTGTTGAACCGCCACCTTTAGATAATCCTCTTATTAATGCTAAAAATTGTCATATTACCCCTCATATAGCATGGGCTACCGCGGAAGCAAGATCACGATTGATGAACGCAACATATGAAAACTTGGTTGCGTTTATCGATGGCAAACCTCAAAATGTCGTGAATTCTTTAAAGTAAATATTAGTGCTTGTGTCCTTCTTCGTTTAATACATTCCGCGAAGGCCAGGCAATGCATAAACCGTCCCTACAGGACGGGGTTCCTGATGCCCGTGGTGATTCTACCCATAAACCGTCCCAATGGGGCGGGAATCCGTTGGTTCATGGAATCCAACCCATAATTCGTCGGCCGGTCCCGGAGATCCGATACAAGTAGTCGTCTGCGCCCCATCGGAACGGTGTATGAGAAAAAAATATTCAAAGCGACACACCTATGGCCTATCAAAATGCTTTATGGGTAGAAAATCATTCGTATCCGAAACACCTGCGTTCCATCGGAACGCTTTATGGGTAGGGAACATTCAAACCGAGGACACCCGCGTCCCATAGGGACGCCTTATGGGTAGAAAATATCCAATCCAAAAATAGCCGCGTCCCATAGGGACGCTTTATGCAAGCAATCCCGTACTTGGGTATAAACGATCTTCTCCTGGATAAATTCAAACGAATCCATTTAAAAAAACCATACTTACTATGGAAATGGAAAAAATTTACCGACACCAACAACCTCCTGTTTCATTTTCTTCACTTCAACATCCATTTTATTCAATTCGATCATAATCCTGTTCGCCGCAACCGCACCCAACTATAGTTTTGACTCCAACAATTAAACTTCATCGCTATGAACAGAAAGATCCTGGTCGCACTTCTTATTGCTGTGCTGCCATTCACCGTAGAGGCACAGCTTGGCGGTCTCATGAACAAGGTAAAAAACAAAGCCAAACAACGTGTTGACAACAGAATAGATAAAGAGATCGATAAATCGCTGGATGAGATCGAGGGTAAGAAAACAACCGCCCCGGCCCCGGCATCAGAACCTGCTTCTTCGGATAACAAATCCGCCTCTGGTGAACAACCGCTAGATAATGCTCCCAAAAGTTTCAAAAAATATGATTTTATACCAGGCGACCAGATCCTGTACTATGATAATTTTGAGGGCGAGGCTTTAGCGGAACTACCCACCAATTGGAATACCAGCGGTAGTGGTGAAGTGACCACACTTGATAAATACCCCGGCAACTGGCTTCGCCTCCACAAGCCGTTTGTATATCTCTCCTCCAACCAGAAAGAATTCGGTGAAAACTATACTGTCGAATTTGACCTGATCCTGCAATTGAAAAATACCGGCTGGATGTTCCCCGAATTTTATGTAGGATTGTTTTCTACCAATGGCGAACCCACCACCGACAATGCTTTCCTGAAAGGCAATAAGAAATACGCCGCGGTTGTAACTACCATCATGCCCGCCGAAGTCAAATCGTCGAAAGCAAGAGTTAATTCATTTGTGAAGGGCAACCCGCATTATTCCGGCGATCCCAAAGCCTACGAACCTCTCCAGGATTACTATGGCAAGCCTGTGCACATCGCTATCCAGGTACAAAAAGAAAGATATCGTCTTTGGATCAACGAAGAAAAACTTTTTGACGCGCCTAAAGCAGTGCCCCTTGGTGTCATCATGAACCAGATCTACTTCCAGGTCGGAAGTACCAACTATGCCGAAAACCAATACGCGATCTATATCAGCAATATCAAAGTAGCGACCGGCAAACCCGATACAAGACACAAACTGGTGGAAGAAGGCAAATTCTCAACAACAGGTATCCTCTTCGATTTTCAATCTGCTGTTATCAAGCCCGAATCTTATGCGGTGGTGAAAGATATCGCTTCTGTATTGAAAGAAAACGGATCCATTCGTGTCAAAGTCGTAGGTCATACCAGTAGCGATGGGGATGATAATGCGAATATGGAGCTGTCGAAAAAAAGAGCCCAGGCCGTAAAAGATTTGCTGATCAATGAATTTGGTATAGATGCCGGTCGACTGGAATCAGAAGGAAAGGGTGAAACACAACCCATCGCCGACAATAAATCGAAAGAGGGGAAAGTATTGAACCGCAGGGTGGAATTTATAAAACTCTAAAAAATCACGGGAAAACGGGATACAAACAGGCATTCTTATTCCTTAACTGGCAGTAGTATTTCAGAAAGTCCATGCAACTCAGAACCATCATACTTCTTATGCTCGTTTTGCCGGTTTTTACAGCGGCAACCAGTGGCTGGGAAAAAAATCATATAAACGAAAGTGTAGCGATAAATAGTGTTGAAGTAAAACCTGTTGCTTCATATCCGGAGCAGCTAAGCAAAATCCTGAGCGAACGCAAAGCAGCCAGCTTTGTATTGGGA
>JAEYVW010000478.1 GCA_023429365.1 Bacteroidota bacterium | reverse complement strand
AGGTGACCATCTTCTTTAAGTAAATGCCATAACCGCTTTTATTCAGCGCATCTGCGAGTGCCAGTATCTGTGTTTTGTCAATAAACCCGTTGCGATAGGCGATTTCTTCAATACACCCGATCTTGGTACCCTGTCTTTTTTCGATCACCCTTACGAATTCGCTGGCATCGCTCAATGAATCGAAGGTACCAGTATCGAGCCATGCAGTTCCGCGGTCGAGTACTGCAACTTTCAATCTTCCCTGGCGCAGGTATTCCTTGTTTACATCGGTGATCTCATATTCGCCACGTGCGGAAGGTTGCAGCTCTTTGGCAATTTTTACCACATCATTATCATAGAAGTAAAGTCCGGGTACGGCATAATTTGATTTGGGTTGAGCGGGTTTCTCCTCAATACTGATAGCTTTCATATCAGTGTCAAATTCCACCACCCCATACCGCTCAGGGTCGCTTACCTGGTAAGCAAATACATAACCACCCTCGATCTGGCTGAGTGCTTTAAGCTGGCGGCCGAGGCCGACACCATAAAATATATTATCGCCGAGTACAAGGGCTACTTTGTCAGTGCCAATAAAATCGGCGCCGATCACAAATGCCTGGGCCAGCCCGTTGGGCACTTCCTGTATGGCATATTCAAACCGGCAGCCTACCTGCGAGCCATCACCGAGCAAGCGCCTGAAAGAGGCGTTGTCTTCCGGGGTGGTGATGATCAGAATTTCCCGTATGCCAGCCATCATCAAAGTGGAAAGCGGGTAATAGATCATCGGCTTATCATAGATAGGCATTAATTGTTTTGAGATGGCCTTGGTAATAGGATATAACCTTGTACCCGAACCCCCTGCCAATATTATACCTTTCATGTGTGTATATTAATTATTTGATCGGTTTTGAACTTATTACAGTGTAATTAAACCACAGCGGGCACGGAGTGCACAGCGAGCTTACTATATTGTTTACCAGACCCTCTTCGAACTATTTTCACATCTCACCGATAACAACCCGTCTTATGCCGTTCTTAAGCAATTTTACATTAAAGTTTATCAAATACCCCAGCTTACATTCCGATAACTTAAGATAGGTTATCATCTGCGCCAGGTGGACATCATTTAAGGTTTCTACCGATTTAATCTCAACTATAACCTTGTTTTCCAATTTTAAGTCAATCCGATACCCACATTCCAATTTTACCTCTTTATAGATAAGTGGCAAGGTAACCTGTGTTTGGATAGATAAATTTCTTTGAACACACTCGTATGCAAGACACGTTTCATAAGCACTTTCAAGTAGCCCCGGGCCTAATTCTTTATGTACATGAAATGTAGCATCTAAAAGTATAGTTCCTATCTCGTTCTCATGCATCTTTATGAACGTTTTGCAATGCATCCCCCACTCTCTCTATTACCAAAATAACCCGGAAACATAATCGGATCCTCGTCGTGTTCGCTGTGCCCGCTGTGGTTTAAAATCTCTAATTCATCGAGGGTTTCAGCGTTTGGAGTATTGTTCCTCGTAATAATTCTGATACTCGCCAGAAGTCACATGCTGCAGCCATTCAGTATTTGCCAGGTACCAGTCGATGGTACGAGACAATCCTTCTTCAAACGTAACGGATGGCTTCCAACCTAGTTCGCGATTTATTTTGCTTGCATCAATCGCATAGCGGCGGTCGTGGCCGGGACGGTCTTTTACATAGGTGATCAGCTGCTCGCTGGTACCGGCAGGATTGCCAAGTTTCTCATCCATCAGCCGGCAAAGCAGTTTGACCAGGTCAATATTTTTCCATTCATTAAAGCCACCAATATTGTAGGTATCACCACGCTTGCCCTTATGAAACACCAGGTCGATCGCTGACGCATGGTCTTTTACAAAAAGCCAGTCCCTGGTGTAAAGCCCGTCACCATAAACCGGCAGAGGCTTTTTGGTAATAATATTATTGATAAAAAGCGGGATCAGTTTCTCTGGAAAATGGTTTGGGCCGTAGTTATTGGAGCAGTTGCTCACCACCACAGGCAGTCCATATGTATCATGATAGGCGCGCACAAAATGATCCGAAGCCGCCTTTGACGCGCTGTACGGAGAATGCGGATCGTACCTGGTCTCTTCAGTAAAAAATCCGCTTTCACCCAAAGCGCCGAATACTTCGTCGGTGGAAACGTGGTAGAAGAGATTAGGTTGAGATTGAGGTTGAGACCAGGTCTTTTTTGCGACATTGAGGAGATTGACGGTACCGATCACATTTGTATAAACAAAATCAAGGGGAGAAACGATCGACCGGTCGACATGCGACTCCGCAGCAAGATGAATCACACCCTGTGGTTGATACTTCGCGAATATTTCTTCCAGGGCAGCAGTATCAAGAATGTTTATTCTTTCAAACTTGTAATTGGCGGCGTTCTCAATATCACGCAGATTCTCAAGATTACCGGCATAGGTCAGCGCATCGAGATTGACGATCTGGTAGTCTGGGTATTTGGTTACAAACAGGCGGACAACATGTGATCCGATAAACCCTGCGCCACCGGTGATGAATATGGTTTTGGGCATTTAGGTTGAGATTAAGGTTAAGGTTGAGATTGAAATTATAAACGATTGGGGTTGTTCTTATACCAGTTAAAGGTTGTCTTCAGGCCATCCCTGACGGTCACGGCAGGATGATAACCCAGTAACTGTTTTGCTTTTGACACGTCAGCCAGGCTATGCTTCACATCGCCTGCACGCTCAGGTCCATGTTGCGGTGCAACGGAGCTGCCGGCTTCTACTCTTAATGCATCATATAATTGTAGAAGGGAAGTCTGTTCGCCACAGGCAATATTATATACCTGGTTTACCGCTTCCCTGCTTGTGGTTAGCAATGCAGCGATATTAGCCTGGACCGCATTGTCAACAAATGTAAAATCGCGGCTATGGCTACCGTCTCCATTTATAACAGGTGCTTTACTTTCAAGTATCGCTTTTACAAACAAAGGGATCACGGCAGCATAAGGCCCCTGCGGATTCTGGCGCGGCCCGAAAATATTGAAGTATCGCAGTCCAATAAACTCCATGCCGTATAAGCTGGCATACACACGGGCATATAATTCGTTTACAAACTTGGTGACCGCATACGGCGAAAGGGGATTACCGATCTTATCTTCTACTTTTGGCAGCCCGGGATGGTCGCCATACGTGGATGAACTTGCCGCATACACCACGCGCCTGATTCCTTTTTCTTTTGCCGCGGTAAAAATATTTAACGTACCAGTAATATTGACTTCATTGGTTGTTAATGGATCCTTGATCGAACGGGGTACCGATCCCAGTGCCGCCTGGTGGGTAATGGCGTCAATACCCTCGCAAGCTTCGAGGCAGGTCTCAAACGAACGGATATCTCCTTCGATAAATTCAAACTTTGGATTACTTAGATAACCGCTGATATTTTCACGCGAACCTGTCGCCAGGTTGTCAAGCACGCGTACAAAACTTATTCTTTCATCGGATAATAATTTTTCAACCAGATTAGAACCGATAAACCCGGCGCCGCCGGTAACTAAAATTCGCATATAGGCTTAGATAAAATTGAAGAAAAGATCGTGTCGCGATTTGAGATCATATTCAGGGACCCGATCTTCTTAATATGAAGTTTATAAAAGATGTTTAGAGAAAGCCTTTGCTGATAGCTATGCCTTTTTGCGGAACCATTTCCTGACGTCAAGCGATGCCAGCATCTTTTCAAGCGTCGACAGCGGTGCCTTTTCCTCTTCGTAGTAACTGTCCTGTCCGTTGTGACCATAACCATAGCCATAACCATAGCGGCCATAGCCATAGTAACCATAACCTGCCTTGATCCTCACATCATTAATGACAATGGAAACGCGGGGAAGTTTTTTCTCCCTGTACAGGTCATCGATCAGCACCACCTGCTTCTTAAATGTACGACCCTGTCTAACGAGATACAAGGTACAATCGGCAAAACCGCCAAGAGTAAGCGCATCGCTTACCATGCCTACCGGTGCTGTATCGACTACTACCATATCGAATTCTTTACGCACCCAGTCAAACAGTTCGGTGATCTTTTCATCCAACAGCATTTCTGCCGGGTTGGGAGGTATCGGACCGCAGGGAAGCACAAACAGGTTCTCATGACCAGGTACCGCTACAACCAGGTCTTTCAATTCCGCTTTTCCAACCAGGTAATTGGATATACCGGGTCTTCTGTCCAATCGCAGACCCGACATTACTTTGGGTTTGCGGATATCAAATTCCAGGATGATCGTCTTTTTGCCCGTCAATGCCAGCACCGCCGCCATATTGATACTTACAAAGGATTTACCCTCGCCGCTGAAGGAAGAGGTGACCAGTATGACCGGCTTATCTGTTTTGCTGATCACATATTGCAGGTTGGAACGAATGCTGCGGAATTGCTCCGCCACCATGCCCCTACTGGTTTTGTTGACCACCAAAGTATTTTCAGAAAAGGAGTGACCCACTTCACCGAGGATGGGAACAGGTGTGATCTTTTCTACATCGTAACGTGTCGTCACTTTGTCGTTCAGGATCTCAGCAATAAATATCACAAGGGCGGGGAGTGCCAGGCCAAGCAAGATTGCCATCAGCTGGATCGTCCGACGCTCAGGCTTTATGGGATTGAGATTGGGAGATGCCCTGTCGATAATACTTGAGTTGGAAATTGTTGACGCCCGGGAAATGGCGGCTTCTTCGCGTTTGCCTTCCAGCAGGCTATAAAGTGCAAGCTTAGTTGTAACCTGTCTTTCAAGGTCAAGAAATTCTTTCAGTTTGTAAGGAAGCTCTTCAAGACCGGCTTGTTCGGTCGCTGTTTTCCGGTTAAGCGCCGCAATAGCCGTGGCATACGAACTCTTGATGTTTTGAAGGTTTTCAATTACCATCTTCCGCTGTTGCTCGATGATAGCCTCAGCTTCCTTTACAGCCGGGTTGCTGGGTGGAATATTTGATTCGAGCAGCGCTTTTCTTTCAAGTTGCGCCCGGTTATAGCCATTCACAAGTTCGTTTAGTGTCACATCTTCCAGTCCCAGTGAGGACGGTACAGTAACCTGGCTATACTGGTTATCCTTGCTCTGCAAATACTCGTTGATCATTTCCACAACCGAGATCTTGATCATTTGCTCACTCACCGCCTGGTCTGCAGCAGTGATTTTTCCAAAAGAGCTATTCGACTGGATATCTACATTAATGATCTTGTTTTTTTGGCGATAGTCCAGCATAATATCCTGCAGGCTGTCCAGTTCTCCTTTCAACTTGTCGAGCCTGATGTCGATAAATCCGATCATCTGGTCGGTGGAGAAATTATTCTGCTCGATGGTAAGCGAATCGTATTGCACCATCAGGTTGTTGACGATATCGGCAGCCATATAGGGGTTAGAAGCCTCCATACTGATCAGCAGGATACCGGTACCACCCGCTTTGGGCTGTACATTCGTACTTCCTACCAGTGATGCCGCCACTCTTTCCGCTGGCTGCCATCCTACATTGTACTCGCTACCGGCAGCCGGGTCAGATCTTTTCTGCAATCTGAATACGCCATTGCGATTTTCAAAGATCTGGTCAAATGAAAAAGGAGTGGCCTCGTTGTTGACATAAAACTGGTTCTCGTTGATGAATTTTATTTCCATCGAGAACGCCCTGGAAGAATCTGCCAGGCTGAAGGCGTGCATCGAGAATGGCGCCATCTTATAGGCGTTCTGATCTTTAATACGGCCTTTGGCGATATAGGAATATTCGAGATTGAGTTTGCGAACGACGCGCGTCATCAGTGGCCTCGACCGCAATATTTCAATTTCACTTTGAATATTATCGGTACGGTTGCTACCCATGAGCAGGTCTTCCACTTTATCAGACCCGCGACTGGTTTGCTGGCTTTTGATCAGCATACTGCCGCCTGCATTATAGATTTGCGCAGCATACCTTAAATAAATAAATGCCACCAACAGAGCCATTGCTACCGACAGGATGAAATAGGGGAAAAAACGGGCATACTTATAAAACAGGTCTCTTACACTTAGATTGGCAGCCTCGCTTTTGCTGGCCGTCGCCTGTTCTTCCATGATCACACCCGAGGAATTTTCTGTAAGAGCCATTAGTTAAAAATATTATAGAGCAAGGCAATAGAGGTGATAAGACTTAAGCCGAAACTAACCTGGCGCTTGAGTATGTCCTGGTCGGCTTTCTTTGCTTTGCGGCGGGTTGGATCCACCACCACAACATCGTTTTGCATGAGGTGATAATATGGAGAAGCAAATAAATTCTCTGATGACAAATCCACGATACCCGTTTCCCTTTTCCCGTCGATCTCACGCATTACCTTCACCGAATTCCGGATGCCGAACTCAGTGGTGCCACCTGCCAGGCCGATGGCCTCAAGGATCGTGACTCTTTCTCCGGGCACGCTGATGGGACCCTGCTGGTTGACCTCACCTAGTACCGTTACTTTCAGATTCAAAAAACGGATGATGACGGAAGGGTTGGTAAGCACTGAATCTTTTTCGTTGATTTTTTGTTTGATGAGTTCGGCGAGTTCAATTTTTGTCAGGCCCTCTACCTTGATCAACCCGATTTGGGGATACTCGATATTTCCATTTGCATCCACCAGGAATCCGGCCATAATCTGGCCACCGCCGCCCTGGCCCCCTTGTTGGTTTTGGACGGGCAGGTTGTAGGGAGCGTCGGATATTTCAGGCTTTGTACTGGCAC
>JAEYVW010000414.1 GCA_023429365.1 Bacteroidota bacterium | reverse complement strand
ATATTATAGTAGGTGATGTCTGCGAAGGTTGAGAGGCCATTCATGAATGTCCTATCCCTTTTGATCAGTTAAGTAACGTAGATACTTTGCCTGATTTTGATCAGCCCGGACCAAAGATCGAGATCAGCGGGACTATTTTCCATAGCGATGGCAAAACACCGGCTAAAGACGTGGTGCTTTATGTATATCATACCGATCAGACAGGAGTGTATCCAACAAAAGGAAATGAAAAAGGTTGGGCCAGGCGACATGGATACCTGCGGGGCTGGTTAAAAACTGGTGCCGATGGTAAATATAAATTCTATACACTGGTTCCGGCATCTTATCCCAATGGCAGGAACCCGAAACATATTCATCCTACTATTAAAGAGCCAGGTATTGCTGAATACTGGATCGATGAATATCTTTTTGCGGATGACCCTTACCTGCAAAACGAAAACCATAACCGACTACCAAGGGGTGGCAACGGCGTATTAAAACCAGAAATGAAGAATGGGATGTTGAGAGCAACCAGGGATATCATCCTTGGACAAAATGTGCCGGGTTATCCGAAAGCGAAATAAATGTATGCCTATTCCTCATAATTTCTTGCACCAAATAGTAAACTGCCTATCCGTACCATATTACTGCCTTCCTCTATGGCTAAGGTATAATCACTGCTCATTCCCATAGAAAGAATGCGGAGATCGCAATTTTCAGAATTAACTGATGAGGCGGCAATTTTGGAATACTTGTCAAAAATTTGCTTTAACCCACGAAACTCTTTTCTTACCTTATTCAAGTCATCGGTAAAAGAAGCCATGCCCATCAGGCCTTTTATCCGTACGTTTTCAAACGCGAGGTCTCCAAATTGACTGATCACAAGGTTTAATTCCGCTTCATCCAGGCCAAACTTGGTTTCCTCTTCAGCGATATGCACCTGTAGCAGGCAATCGATACTTCTTTTATTCTTTACAGCCTGTTTGCTTATTTCGGTCAGAAGTTTCAGGCTGTCGACACCGTGGATCAATGACACGAATGGCGCGATATATTTAACCTTGTTTGTCTGGAGATGGCCGATAAAATGCCAGCGTATGTCTTTTGGCAATTTCGCTGCCTTATCTACCATTTCCTGTACATAGTTCTCACCAAAATCCCTTTGTCCCAGCTGGTACATTTCCTCAATATCTTCAACGGGTTTGGTCTTGGATACGGCAACAAGACTTACGTTTTTGGGCTGTAACTGCGATGTAATACGATAATATGCTTCCCTGTCGATCGACATAATTTTCAGAGCAGCAAAGTTGTAGTAAAGATGTGAGACAAAAAAACGATTCCAGTCGCCCCGGAAAATCACTGTAACAAAATACCCAGAATCGCATTCCGTGCTCCGTCTGCTTTGATGCCGCTAAGTCCATCGATGACAACCCCTGTATTGGTAGCCAGGAAAAGATATACCCTTTTTTCAGGGATATAAGCCAGTACACAACCTGCACCCAGGCCACCGCCACCATGACCATAGGCAACAAGACCGCCAAGATCAAAATAAGACAGTCCGAGGCCATAAACCGGTTCACCTTTATCATTCTTTACCCATTGTTGCATTTGCTTCATGGATGAGTCGGACAGAAGTTTTCCTTCCATTAGTCCTTTGAGAAATTTTACCGCATCAATGGGTGTACTGATCACACCATCATCACCCTTCAACGGCGCTACATTTGCCTTTTGCATTGGTGTAATGTTTGCTGGCCGTCCGGAGTTAAGGATATCCCAGTAAGAGTCCGTAATGTTCGGATAATCCACTTTTTTCTTATCCGGCTGGTAAAAACTCTGGTTCATTCCAAGAGGCTTAAAAATATTGTCAGCGATATATCGTGCGTGGTTTCCGGTGATCGCATCGGCGATCATTGCCAATAGCAGGTAGTTCGTATTCGTGTATTTATGGCGGGCACCTGGTGCAAATTGAGCTGGATCATCTTTTAACAATTGCAGCACGGCTTCAATATCCACAGCTTTGGTTGGATTGAGTATTACCTGACCGGTATAACCGGGGTGTGAGTTGTACTCAGCTATACCCGAGGTGTGATTTAATAACATTCGAACGGTGATCCTATCGGCATTGGCAATGGCATTTGTATGCTTTTTCGCCAGGTATTTTGTAATAGGCGCTTCGAGCTGGATTTTCTTTTGCTCCTGCAATTGAAGGATCGCAACCGCTATATACGTTTTCGATACGCTTTGCAGGTACTGAAGGTGACAGATACTCATAGGTGTACGGGACTCCAAACGGGAATAACCGGCTGCACCGGCCCACCAGCCTTCAGTTTCAGAATACACGGCAAGCGAAAGTCCTGGTAAGTCCTTTGGAGCAAAAGCCTGCAATGCTTCCTGCAGATTTTTTGCTTTTGAGTAGTTGTTGTTGAACACCAGGCCTGAAATGCAGGAATTATCGGTGGGCGATTGAGCGAGTGGCACACTTACATTTGCCAGCACAAATGCAGACAACAATACAGGAAGTTTCATTTGATTTCAATTAATTGGTATGAATATTCCCGGTATAGGAAATTTATATCAATCTAACCTTTCAGAATACTCCTGCTGATCACAATACGTTGCACCTCACTGGTGCCCTCATAAATTTGTGTGATCTTAGCGTCCCTCATCAGCCTTTCTACATGGTATTCTTTTACAAAACCATAGCCGCCGTGGATTTGTACAGCTTCGATAGCTGACCACATCGCCGTTTCAGATGAATAAACTTTTGCCATGGAACTGCTCAGGGTATAATCCCGGCCATTGTCTTTTTCCCAGGCTGCTTTTAAACAAAGCAATCTCGCTGCTTCGATTTTGGTAGCCATATCTGCGAGTTTGAAAGCAATCGCCTGGTGATTTTTAATCTCGGTTCCAAATGCTTTTCTAGTCCTTGAGTAATCTCTTGCCAGTTCAAAAGCGCCGCTGGCAATTCCCAGTGCCTGCGAGGCAATGCCGATGCGTCCGCCGGCCAGTGTTTTCATCGCAAAGGTGAATCCAAAACCGTCGGCTCCTACCCTGTTTTCCTTTGGTACCTTCACATCGTTAAACATCACCGTATGTGTATCACTTCCCCGGATTCCGAGTTTATTTTCTTTGGCGGCAACGGTTACTCCCGGCCAGTTTTTTTCAACGATCAGGGTATTAATTCCCTTCGAACCCTTGGATGGGTCGGTTTGTGCCATGACCAGGTAAACGCTGGCGGTTCCACCATTGGTGATCCAGTTCTTGGTACCATTTAATATATAATGGTCGCCTTTATCTTCTGCCGTCGTACGCTGGGATGTCGCGTCACTACCGGCTTCGGGTTCGCTAAGCATAAAAGCACCGATATACAGTTCGCCATCTTTCTTCCCCTGCGCCAGGGGCACCAGGTATTTATTTTTTTGTTCTTCTGTGCCAAATTCCTGCAGACCGTAACATACAAGGCTGTTGTTTACACTCATCACGACACTAACACTTGCATCTATTTTACTGATCTCTTCCATGGCAAGTACATAACTAACGGTATCCATACCTGCTCCCCCATACTTCGGGTCTACCATCATCCCTAAAAAACCGAGGTCGGCAAGTTTAAGGATCTGCTCACGGGGAAACTGCTGTTTTTCATCGCGTTCTATTACGCCTGGGAGACATTCGTTTTTAGCAAAATCACGGGCCGCCTTCTGGATCATTAATTGTTCTTCTGAAAGTTCAAACATCATATGGCTTTAATACTTTATATCCGGCAAAGATAAGGGAGAGAATTGCAGATATTGGGACGGGGCAGGCCGGAGTTATTGAACAGCTTATAAAATTTCAGGGAGGTTTTGAACAAATCTGTTATCGTTTCGTTAATACAGAAACCCGCTGTAAGCAAGTTATTTTGGTGTAATTTCGCAGCGCATTTGAAGACCTGGCAGAACCGAACATCCCCTGGCCACAATAAACCAAACATGAAAAAAATCCACATCATTCTTCTTGTACTAGTTGCCGGAGCCATTGCCGTGCTGATCAGTTTTCTGCAAACGGCTACCACCTACGATACCGTAGATACCGCCATTTCCAAACCGGGTAAATATGTACACCTGATGGCACGTCTTGATAAGTCGCAGCCCGTCGAATATGATGCCTTGAAAAATCCCAATTACCTGGAGTTTACTGCCGTTGATACATTAGGTAAATCTGTAAGGGTTATCTATCACAATCCGAAACCGGAAAATTTCGAAATTAGCGAGCGACTGGTACTAAAAGGAAAATATATGGGCGATCACTTCGATTGTCAGAGTATACAAACCAAATGTCCCTCCAAGTATAAAGACGATATGAGCGCTGCAGGTAAAAATATCCAGGCGGCAGGTGAGCAGTATTAAATATAGACGCAAACATCAACCATCTAAACTCCCAGGGCTCTTAAAACTCCCAGTTTATAATGAATTACATAGGCGAGCATCTTCTACCAGGTCAAATAGGCCATTTCTTGTTAGTACTTTCCCTTGTGGCTTCGTTGGTAGCGACATTTGCCTATTTCAAAGCCACGGTGATCCGTCAGGGCGTCGATGTGGCTTACTGGAAAAAGCTGGGCCGGGCCGCGTTTATTATCGAAGTTGTATCAGTAGCCTCTATTATTGCTATTTTATATTACATAAATGCTAATCACCTTTTTGAGTATAAGTATGCATGGCAGCACAGCAGCCGCTCACTTGAACCCAAATACCTATTAGCCTCTATCTGGGAGGGCCAGGAAGGTAGTTTCCTGCTTTGGAGCATCGGGCATTGTGTGCTGGGGCTGGTGCTGATCAGGACAAGCAAACAATGGGAAGCGCCGGTGATGACCGTGGTAAGCTTTACCCAATTCCTGCTCGCAACCATGGTGATTGGGATATATATTTTTGGTGAAAAACTCGGTTCTAACCCTTTTATCCTGTTGCGTGAATCAGGGGTGCTGGACAATGCACCTGCACTTCATATAAATTTTGACCTCAATGAGCCGATCCGCGAAGATTATCTATCTTCTATAAAGGACGGCAACGACCTCAACCCACTACTGCAAAACTACTGGATGGTTATTCACCCGCCTGTGTTATTCCTGGGTTTTGCATCCACTCTTATTCCTTTTGCCTATATGATCGCAGGACTTTGGACAAAGAAATTTGGCGAAGTGTTGAGACCGGCT
>JAEYVW010000401.1 GCA_023429365.1 Bacteroidota bacterium | reverse complement strand
GGGAAAGAAAAGGTGATTACCTGTTGCTGGAAAAGCTGGCACCGGTTTTTAATTATCGACTGAAGGAAATACCCAAACACGTGCTCGACGAAATTTCCATCAGCTCCACCGCCATCAGGGAGGCATTATTGCATGGCCAAATCGAAAAAGCCGATAAACTCCTGGGCTATGAGTTCTTTTTCAGTGGCGTCGTTGTACATGGTGATAAGCTCGGTCGCAAACTGGGTTACCCTACCGCCAATCTAAAAATTGAAGATGAAGAAAAGATCATTCCCGGAAATGGGATCTATGCGGTTTATGCGGAGGTTATCAATGGAGTAAGAAATGATCAAGCCACACGTTTGAAAGGCATGATGAGTATTGGCTTTCGACCGACGGTGGATGGGAAAAGAAGGGTTGTTGAAGTAAACCTATTTGATTTCAACCACGAGATCTATGGAAAAACGCTAAGAGTCTTTGTCAAAAAATACTTAAGGGAGGAAGTGAAATTTGATTCACTGGATGAATTGGTGAAGCAGATAGACCAGGATAAGATTGATAGTCTGGCGGTGTTATGAGGAATTTGTAATTGGGGATTAGTAATTAGGGCGGTGCATTCCTAATCCCCAATTACTAATCATTGCTGTCCAGGGAATTCCGGCCTCAAAAACCTACTATTTATATTTTGATCACTTTGGTTCAAGATCCCATTGAACCACAATAGGGACATAGGGACAGAGAAAACATAGTAATTCATTATAGTAATCCACTTTGTTAACTATGCTTCTATTGTTCCTATGTGTTCCAAAAAAAACCTGCTATGGAAAGCAGGTCATGAAACAAGATGGCTATACACCTCGTTGTACCCGTAGCGACTCATCATCATTGGGAGATTCCCGGAAATAAGGCAAAGCCTCTATAAGAGGAAAATCCATTAAAGTCGTGCTAGTCCTGGCTTCTATAACACTTTTAAATGTTATTCCGGACAGCAATGATTACTAATCCCTAATTCCTCCTCTCTCTGGATGAATTAATACTCAATCCTGAATTCAAGCTTGGTTACGTCGTCGAAGAAATCATCTATCGAAGTTGCGATAGTAACTTTTTTCTTGTCTTCAGAAAGCTTCACGTTTTTACCTTCTGCTTTCTTTGCCGGTGTGGGAAGATTAAATATCAGCGTATTGTTGAATGGCATTCCCTGTCCCGATACTTCTTTCAATGCCTGCATGCCCTGGTCTTCACCAACTTTCGCGTATTTCTCGGGAATATGTTTTCTTTCGATCACACCTTTACCATAAGTCATCGTAAAATAATCATCGATCGTAGCCTTGGGCATCTGGTCGTCAGGTATAGCTGATGCGCCTTCCTTTCCTGCGGCTTCTTTTTGCATGGCTTTTTTCATGATCTTGTCTGATACTTCGTCAAGCTTTTTTATCTGTGCCGAGTTCTCGAATGGAAACTGTAGTTTGGTAACCAGCTTCTCCTCGTCCAGGTTCATCACCAGGCCCAGCACACCTTTCTTAACCAGTTCCTTTTCATCTGAGCTTAGCTCGGGCAAACTATCCACCATCTTATCGAGGTTGATCGTGGTATCGAGTGCTTTTTCCGACTTACCCATGTCCTGACCCGACATCTTGGCGATCCCTATCAGTCCGCTCATGTCTGTGGTGGTCATCAGGCTACCGCTGCCGTTTTCGTTTAAAGTAATTTCACGGGTAGTCTCGCAACTGGTAAAAGCCAGTATTCCCCCGGCAAGTAATAATCCCAATAATTTTTTCATTAGTTGTATTTTTATATTTAGCCAGATGAAAATTCCGGCTTCTTCGTTGTGTAAAGAAAAGATATTCTTTTCAAAAACTTAAGCTGTCATTTTGCAGACCATCTCCTTCAATAAAGAAGCATCCTCTGCCCCGGCACTGTTTACGCCGATACTTTTCAGGTTGTACTGGTGGAGCAGCAGCAGTGCCCTTTCAATGCCCTGGTAATCGTAAACTTTCGCGGCATGCAAATAATCCTTTGCAAAAAACGGGTGAACACCGATGGCTGCAGCAATCCCTTTCTCGTCCTGCGCCCCTGTCCCGAATACCATAAAGGCTTTGCTGAAAAACGAATAGAGGGATGGTAGTATCAGCTGTATGGGACCGGCTTTGGGGTTTGACTCAAAGTACTGTATGATGCGTATACTTGCTGCCAGGTCTTTTCGGGCCAGGGCTGCCTGTAATTCAAAGACATTGTATTCTTTACTCACACCTACAAACTCTTCAATATCCTCTTCAGTGATTGTTTTACGCTTGCCCAGGTTCACCGAGATCTTCTCTATTTCATTATCTATACGCGTGAGGTCATTGCCGATATGATCTACGAGCAGGGCCAGTCCTTTGGGAGAAATAGAAAGCTTTTTCGACTCCACCAGTTCCTGTGTCCATTGGTGGATCTGGTTATCGTACATTTTCCTGGTGGTGACCATGACCGCTTTTTGCTTGAGCAGCCTGGCCAATTTGGAGCGCCCATCAACTTTTTTATCCTTGTAAGCCACCACAAAAATGGTCGTTGGCAGGGGCTTATCGATATACGCTTCCAGTTTGTCGATATCCTTCAGGTGCTGTGCTTCTTTTAGTATTACCACCTGCCTTTCAGAAAACATCGGGTAACGCATGCAGGCATTTACGACATCGGACCAGGAAGTATCCCGCCCATAAAAAACAGTAAGATTGAAGGATGATTCACTTTCATTGAGGATATGGTGTTCGGCGTAGTTAACCAGTTTATCGATATAATAATCTTCATCTCCTTCCAACCAATACACCGGTTTGAATGAATGCTTCTTCCAGTCAGCTATGATTTTATCAACTGCCATAAAGCGCTAAGATACAGGCTTTCCCGTGTTCTAATTCAGCGGGTTGCGGGTTTTTACACACTGAATTTTCGTTTTCTGGCACGGTTTTCGAAATTTAGCCATCGAAAGAATTTTTTCCGGCCGTAGTTAACCCCTGGAAACCGACACAATCTCATTTAAAATAGTAACCTAAAACTTAGTTAAAACCCACTAGTATGACAAACACAAATTATCCATCGGCGACCCCTAATGAACCTCGTACTCCCAACAGAGGCAATAAAAACCTGCTCATAGGTATACTTGCCGCAGGACTTTTGGGTACCTGGGGATATCTTCTCTATGATAAAAACAAATCTGGAGAAACTTTACAGGTTGCACAGACGCAGTCTGAAAATTACATGACCCAGCGCGACTCTCTGAAACTTCTATATGATGATGCTGAAATGCGTTTGGATTCTATCACTGGCGCCAATAATAATCTGCAGGGCGAAAAAAGCACTTTGCAAAAACAGATCGATGCCAACAAATCAGAGATCAGGCGTATTTTGAATGACAGGAACGCTACTGCAGCGGATCTGAAAAGGGCCAGGACAATGATCGCTGACCTGAACAACCAGATCGCCAGTTTGGAAGCAGAAGTATCAAGGCTGACTGGCGAAAACCAGGAGCTCACTGCAAACAATACCCAGCTTACAACTGAAAAACAAATATTGGAGCAAAATCTTACTATCTCTACTACTGAGAAAGAAGCCCTGGCTCAAACGGTTGATGTAGGTTCTACTTTCAGCGCTTCCAACATCCAGATCACCCCGGTGAACGAAAAGAAAAGCGGTAAAGAAAAAACTACCAGCAGTGCCAAAAAAGTTGACAAACTCGTAGTTTCTTTCGATGTAGAAAATCGTATCGCTCGCTCAGGTCCTGCTGAAATGTATATCATGGTAACAGCTCCTGATGGTAAAGTGATCTCTAATACAGAATTGGGTTCAGCTACACTGACTACTCGTACAGATGGTGACAAACCCTATACAACAAAAGTCCCTGTAGAATATGAGCAAGGCACCCGCAAGGCACTGTCTTTCCCTATCCGCCAGGAAGATTTCCAAAGAGGTGATTACAAGATTGAAATTTATCATAACGGGTTCAAGATTGGTGAAGGTATAAGAACCCTGAAAAAAGGTGGTTTATTCGGTTAAAAGCAAGTTGCTCTCAGCAACATGGCCGTCCCGGTAATTCGGGACGGCTTTTTTTATGGCTGCCCCCTCTTGCAAAGCATTCCAATATGCTTTATCTTTCAGCATACACCTGTACGATGAGGGATTCAAAGTCGCTTCTATTGGTTTTGCTAAGCCTGGGCCTTGTAAGTACCTGGGTCTATCATATTT
>JAEYVW010000394.1 GCA_023429365.1 Bacteroidota bacterium | reverse complement strand
GTTCCCAGCCCTGGCTTGGCATAGACCCCATCGCAGTGTCCGCCACCATCATACAGGGTCTTCAGCAAATCGTTAGCCGCGAATCGGAACTTACAAAAGCCCCGGTTGTGATCACGGTAGGCAAGATCCAAAGCGGCGTAAGAAACAATATCATTCCCGAAGACTGCATCATGCTTGGCACTATCCGTACGCTCGACAGCGCCATGCAAAAAGATGTACACAGAAGATTTACAAACACCATCACAAAGATTGCCGAAGCTGCCGGTGCCGAAGTGGAAATAGATATTGATACAAAAACACTGGTAACTTATAACGATCCTGCACTGGTGAAAAAAATGTTGCCTTCTTTACATGCCGCAATCGGCGAAGCAAATGTGTCAGAGCGTGGCTGGGTAACCGGCGCGGAGGATTTTTCTTATTATGGCACAAAAGCGCCATCCTTTTTCTTTTACCTCGGGGGCATGCCCAAAGGCACGGATAAAACCAAAGCACCGCCGCATCACACACCCGATTTTTACGTGGAGGATGGTGCGATGAAAACCGGTGTTACGGCATTTTGCCAATTGGTAATGGATTATTTAAGCATGAAATAAGATGAAACAAATAAATCTGGTACTGGTCATGTTGCTGTTGTCGGCCCTGGCCTCAGCACAAAAGACGAATCATAAACTGCAGGCAAAACTGGAAGAAGCCATAAAAGGATTTAACGGCCAGGTTGGTGTGTATGTAAAGGAGTTGAAAACAGGAAAGACGGTGGTGATCAATGCCGACACATTATTTCCAACTGCAAGTATTGTAAAGGTTCCGATCCTGGTAGGCGTGATAGATAAAATAGAACGTAAGGAATTAAGCTATGACTCCCTCCATGAGTATAAAGATTCACTGCTTTATGCCGGAGAGGATATACTCGGTTCTTTTAAGGACGGCGAGAAGATCTATCTCGAAAAGATCATAATGCTGATGCTTACGATGAGTGATAATACCGCGAGCCTGTGGTTGCAAAAGCTTTCGGGCACCGGCACCCGTATCAACGAGATACTGGACAGCCTGGGATTCCAGCACACGCGGGTCAACTCAAGAACACCTGGGCGTGAAGCAAACCGCAGTGTATTTGGCTGGGGACAAACCACGCCCCGGGAAATTGCAAGGTTGTTTGAAATGATCTACCGCCACCAAATATTTTCACCAGCCTCCTGCGAAAACATGCTTCGCTACCTTGGAAGAAATTTTTGGGATGAAAACGCGGTTTCGCAGATACCACCCTATATCCAGGTATTCAGCAAAAATGGCGCGGTCAATGAAGTACGTAGTGAAGTACTGTTGGTCAACGCACCTCATAACCCTTACATCTTCTGTATTTTTACAAAGAACAACAAAGACCATAGCTGGCGATCCGACAATGAAGCCTGGCAATTGGCTCGAAAGACATCCAAACTAGTTTGGGATTATTTTGAGCCGAAAGACAAATGGGAATCGGCTAAATATGACCGCGATTTTCATGCAATTAAACCCTGATGGTTTTTAGCCACGGATTGCACGGATTTCACTGATTAGGTTAAGAGTAACTTTAAAAAGGAATTATTTCAGGATCTGGTAGGCAAGCAGGCTCATCAGGTAGGCGAGGCCTGTCATGTATAAAAACTGGATGATGGGCCATTTCCAGCTTTGGGTTTCCCTTTTTACGATGGCAAGTGTGCTCATGCACTGCATCGCAAACACATAGAACAGCATCAGGGCTACGCCTGTGGCCAGGGTATAGACCGGTGTGCCGTCGGGGCGTGTGGCCGATCTGAGTTTTTCTTTCAGCGGACCTTCATTCTCATCACCACCCACACTGTAAAGTGTAGCCATGGTGCCCACAAAAACTTCCCTCGCCGCAAATGAAGTAATAAGTGCGATGCCGATCTTCCAGTCAAAACCCAGGGGCTCAATCACGGGATCGATGGATTTGCCAGCAAGGCCCACATAGGAATTTTCCAGCCTGGCATTACTATAGTCATTTTCTATGGCGGTAGTATCGGCGCCGGGCGCAGCCAGCGATTGCTCATACCGGATAGTCGCCTCGTGCATTCTTTCCTTTGGACCAAAAGAACTCCCGGCCCAAAGAATCAGGCTGATCACCATGATGATCTTCCCGGCATCAACCACGAAAATTTTTGCTTTGTTCCACATAGTTTGCCATACGTTTTTCCAACGCGGCGGACGATATACGGGCAGTTCCAGGATGAAAAAACTTCTCTCTTTAATGCGAATAAACCATTTGGCCACGTACGACACAACCAGTGCCATCACAAATCCAAGTAAATACAAACCCAGCATCACGAGTCCCTGCACACCAATCACTCCAAACAGATAATTATTAGGAATAACCAGCCCGATCAGGATGGTATACACCGGTAGCCGGGCAGAACAACTCATCAGGGGTGTGATCAGGATAGTAAGCAGCCTTTCTTTCCTGTTTTCAATGCTTCTGGCACTCATCACCGCGGGAATGGCACAGGCAAAACCGCT